>JAPSKD010000176.1 GCA_031177865.1 Bacillus sp. (in: firmicutes)
CCAGGAAACGGATGAAACGGCTAAAGAAGAGATTGATTATTCCAATCAGCCTTTTCTAGGTGAAGAATCAGCCCCTGTTTCAATTGTGGAATTTGGCGATTATAAGTGCCCGAATTGTAAAAACTTTGCGGACAACGTTGTACCGTTAGTAGTAGAAGAATTTGTTGATACGGGCAAAGCTAAATTTTATTATTTCCATTATCCATTTATTAATGTTGATTCGGAGCGTACAGCCAAATTTTCAGAGGCGGTCTTTCATGAGTTAGGGAACGAAAAATTTTGGGAGTTTCATGAACTTATTTATGATAAGCAGCCAGAAGATACACGGTATGAAACGATTGATGTTTTTACCGAGGAATTTTTAACCGAAACATTAAAAGAAATGGCGAGTGAAGAAGAGGTTAGGAAGGTAGTTGCTTATTTTGATACAAAAGCTCCAGAAGAGGCTTGGGAAAGTGATGAGGCTCTTGGGGGAAAATTAGGAGTTAGTGGTACACCAACCATTTTTGTTAATGGGAAGCGATTTGATGGACAAACGATGGACGATTTAAACAAATTAGTAGAGGAAGCGGCAAAGGAGAAAGGTAATGAATAAACCTTTACTACTTGCATGGGTTGCAGCACTTATTGCAACCATTGGCAGCTTGTATTTTAGTGAGGTGCTCCACTACATTCCCTGTACGCTTTGTTGGTATCAGCGAATTTTTATGTATCCATTAGCAATCATTCTAGGAATCGCTTTTTACCGGAATGATAACGATATTGTGAAATATACATTACCATTATCGATTATTGGAATGCTGATTTCAGGCTACCATACGGCTCTACAAAAGATTCCTTATTTGCAGCAATTTGAAATGTGTAAAAGTGGTGTGCCTTGCTCAAAAGATTATATTAATTGGCTTGGATTTATCACCATTCCGATCTTGGCGTTTACTGCCTTCACGATTATTACGATCTGTTTAGTTTTCATTGTACGAAACCAAAAATAAATAAGGCTCAAGCAAATGCTTGAGTCTTATTTTAATTTCCGGTAATTTAGATTGATTTGCCAAGGAATGCTGTTAACATCCATACATGTTTTTCAAGACCAGAATGAATGGCAAGGAGCATATCACCTGTTGTTTCATCGTCCTTCTCTTCAGCAAAGCTCATACCTTCTTTTAATTCACCAATAATAATAGAAAAATCATTTATAATGGTTTGAACCATTTCTTCAGCAGATTCGCTGCCTTGTGCTTCTTGAATAGATGAAAGTTCAAGACATTCTCTCATCGTTGCAACTGGATTTCCACCGATTGCAAGTAACCGTTCTGCTAATTCATCGACATGCAATCCTGCTTCGTTATAGAATTCTTCAAATTTAGCGTGCAGGGTAAAAAACTGACCACCCTTCACATACCAATGGTAATTATGTAACTTGATATACATTACAGACCAGTTTGCAATTTGTTTGTTAAGTATGTTCACTAACTGACTTTCCATTTATAAACCCTCCATCATTTTGTCTTCTATTTTATTATTACCAAAGATTTAGAGAGAAAACCTGTGAAAAATCGAGGGATATTTTGTCAATTTAGTGAAGATTATCTTTGTTACAATGATATTTCATGAAATAAGCCTGAAATAGAACGTAATAATTTTTCCTTAGTTATCCATTAGTGGAATGATTGTGGAAAAGATAATTAGTTGGTTTATTATTCCATTTAGTAGATAGATGCTTTCATAGCAGGAGCCATTTGTGCTTTTTTTGCACTGGTTTTTTTTGGTTAATGAATAAGTATGTTACAACTGATAGCCTTATTAGTAGAGAAAACAACGAGAATAGTAGGAGGTAACAAAAACATGAATAAATTGAAAAAGCTTTTAATCACAACAGGATTAATTTTTGGAATGTCAGCATTTACTGGTGTGACCAAGTCTGAAGCAGCAACAACTCACAAAATCCAATACGGTGAGACATACTGGAAAATAGCTAAAGGATTTGGTATTCCTATTAATAGCTTAATGAGTGCAAACAATAGTAAGCCACTTATTGCAGGTCAAAATATGATTCTACCAGACTCTCCAATTTCAGCGGCAGATGAAGAATTAATGGCGCGATTAGTTCGTGCAGAAGCAGTTGGCGAGCCATATGCTGGAAAGGTAGCTGTTGCGACTGTTATTCTTAACCGAGTGAAAAGTCCAGACTTTCCGAACACAGTTCGTGGAGTCATTTATCAAATTTCAAATGGACACTATGCATTTACACCTGTTGCAAATGGAGAAATCAATAAGCCAGCTGACGCAGAGTCCAAAAGGGCAGTTAATGAAGCAATCGCTTTGATGGGTAAAGGAAATGGCTCTTTATTTTTCTACAATCCAAAAACAGCTTCAAGTCAGTGGATTTTTTCACGTGAAGTAACCGTAACAATCGGAAATCATCGCTTTGCGCGGTAATTAGGGGACGCTTGGATAAATATCCAAGCGTTTTTCTTATGTAAAGGGTAATTAATCAAACGATTCTTTTTAAAATAAACCTTCATCATAGGATAGTGAGTATAAGAGCAAAATAGCTTTGTTAGCAAAATTGCAAAAATAATGAAGGAGGTTTAAGAATGGATCAAGAAATGTCCTACGGCGGTGATTATAAATTTATTCCAACAACTTCAATAGGAAGTGGTATTGGAATAGAGGTACTGCCTGATTTATATAGCCATACAATCCAAATTGTAAATATTTGTTTAGTTGGAAATCCAGAAACGAAGAATTTTGTTTTAGTTGACGCAGGGATGCCTGAATCCGCTAACGAGATTATTTCTGTTACGGAAGAACGTTTTGGTGCTAATAGCCGACCCCAAGCAATTATATTAACACATGGTCATTTTGATCACGTGGGAGCTATTATTGAATTAGTCAATCATTGGAATGTTCCTGTATATGCACATGAGTTAGAGTTGCCTTTCCTGACTGGAAAAATGAGTTATCCAGAGCCAGATCCTACTGTAGAAGGTGGTTTGGTTGCTAAAATGTCCCCAATGTTTCCAAATGAACCAATTAATTTGGGGAATCATATTCAAAAACTTCCTCCTGATGGAAGTGTACCGCATTTGTCAGGTTTTCGCTGGGTACATACCCCTGGGCATACTCCAGGACATGTGTCACTATTTAGAGAAGAAGATCGGTCTCTAATAGCAGGAGATGCATTTGTTACTGTTAAACAAGATTCTCTTTATAAGGTTCTTACACAAGAAATGGAAATAAATGGACCACCAAGATATCTTACAACAGATTGGCAAGCAGCTTGGGAATCGGTTAAAACAATAGAAGCTCTGCAACCAACTGTTGCTGTAACTGGCCATGGAATGCCTTTATCAGGTGAAACGCTGGCAAATGGCCTTAAAAAGTTAGTTAGTGACTTTGAGCAAATTGCGATTCCAGACTACGGTAAGTACGTAAACAAAAATAAACATTAGCAAGGGACTATTTTCTAACTAGCCTATTATTTATTATGGTTTTTATCAAAAAGGCAGTGGACTCATACATAAAGAGTACACTGCCTTTATAGGTTTATTTAATTTTTAGTGCAACGAGGCTGGCAAAATCATGGATGATAGTTGCAGCGAGTAAGGAAGTAATCTGGGTTGGGTCGTATGGCGGTAAAACCTCAACCAGATCAAAACCAATAAAATTAAAATCTGTTAGGGAACGAATGATTTGTAAGGTTTCAAAGCTGTTTAACCCGCCAACCTCAAGCGTCCCTGTTCCGGGAGCGCAGGAGGGGTCAACAAAATCGATATCAAAACTGAGAAAACATGGTGTATCCCCAATTTTTTCTTTCATTTCCCTCACAACATTTTCATAGCCACGTTCCTTTAATTCAGGAGTTGTAATCACATGATATCCTAAGTCACTACTTGAATCGATATCTCCAGGATGATTAAGGGTTCCGCGAATACCAACCTGAAAAACCTTATCGGGAATTAATAAATTTTCTTCGTATGCACGAATGAATGGTGAGCCATGCCAATATTTTTCTTCATAATACGTATCCCAGGTATCTGTATGTGAATCAAAATGAATCAATGCGACAGGACCGTGGATTTTGGCTGCTGCTCTAAGATTTGCTAATGTAACAGAGTGATCACCGCCTAGTCCAATCGGGATAATCCCTTGCTCCATTAACTCCATCACTGCTTTTTCCATTACCTGATAACTTCGATGGATATTATGAGGAATTACAGATACGTCACCAATATCAATGGCTTTGCATGCCTCAAATGGATAAACCTTATGAATTGGATGGTAGGGGAATAACGTCATTGAAGCTTGACGTATTGCTTGAGGTGCAAAGCGGGCCCCTACTCGGAATGAAGCCGCTGTATCAAACGGCAAGCCAACAATCGCTAATTTAGCATTTTCTCTATTTGATGGTAACCTCATAAAGGTCCCTGTTGTACAAAACTCTGGTTTAACATCCGGTGTTAAAGGATATTGCATCGATTTTTCCCTCATTTCCTATTTTACTTTTAATTAATGCAATTTTTGTGCCATGATCAAATTCTTCATAGAGCCATTCCTTCGTGAGAGCCGCTATTTAATATGGAATAATGTATGCATTGATGAATAATTCTCAAAATTCCAAACCTTCTACCATTTGTTGCGTTATAACGCATTAGTTTTTGAAAAAAACGGATAAACACAACGGTCTTTTAATGAATATAAACTTTGGCATATAAATTGCATAAATACATAGTGAAATTAGAAAAAAGTGGAGGGGGAATAAAAAATTTATTGTAGACAAAGGGGTAACATCAGAATGAAAACGCTTTAATATAAGAGGGGGAATGATATGTGGAAAATGGAGTACAGTTGAAAAGATCGTTAAAGCTATGGCAGGTTGTCATTATGGGTTTAGCCTATATGACTCCCATGGTAGTATTTGATACATTTGGAATTGTTTCTGGTGAAACAAACGGACATGTACCTGCCGCTTATGTTATTGCCTTAATTAGTATGCTTTTCACCGCGGTTAGTTACGGCAAGCTAGTAAGGGTTTTTCCGCAGGCTGGATCAGCCTATACCTATACCCAAAAAGCGATGAACCGGCATCTCGGTTTTCTAGTTGGCTGGTCATCCTTGCTTGATTATTTATTTCTGCCAATGGTAAATGCGTTGTTAACCAAACTTTACCTAAATGCATTGTTTCCGTCCGTTCCGGATTTCATTTGGGTATTAGTATTTGTAGGAATTGTAACCTTCCTTAATTTACGAAGCGTCAATGTCCTGGCAAATTTCAATACTTTTTTTGTTCTTGTACAAATATTAATCATGGTTGTCTTCATAATCCTGGTTATTAAAGGGCTTAATGCAGGAGAAGGAACGGGAACTGTTTTTAGTATGCAGCCGTTTTTTGTAGAGGGCATGAACCTGCCAATCCTGATAACAGGGGCAACGATACTCTGCTTTTCATTCCTTGGTTTTGATGCCGTTACGACATTATCGGAAGAAACGCCAAATCCAGAAAAAACGATCCCAAAAGCAATTCTCCTTACAGCTTTATGGGGAGGGGTAATCTTTATTACTACTTCATTTTTTATCCAGTCATTTTTTCCAGATAATTCGAGATTCATTGATTCGGAGGCAGCTTTGCCTGAAATTGCCCTTTATGTTGGCGGGAAGCTGTTTCAGTCGATTTTCTTATGTACAACCTTTGTGAACACACTTGCATCAGGACTTGCCTCGCACGCAAGTGTTTCCCGTCTCTTGTATGTAATGGGGCGCGATAAGGTATTCCCGGAAAAATGGTTTGGATATGTACATCCAAAATGGAGAACTCCGGCGATAAATGTTTTAATCGTCGGAATGATTTCATTATCAGCTTGGTTCTTTGATTTAGTAACAGCCACTTCACTTATTAATTTCGGAGCATTAATGGCCTTTACATTTGTTAATCTTTCGGTGATTAGTCATTTTGCTGTCCGTAAGAAAATGCACCGCACTCCAAAGGGATTTTTTGATTACATTATCATGCCATTAATTGGAGCAGGATTAGTTGGAATCCTTTGGATCAATCTTGAGCTTAGTTCTTTAGTTATGGGTGCCGGCTGGTTCCTCATCGGACTTGCCTACCTCGTGTTTCTAACAAAAGCATTCAAGGTAGCACCTCCTCAATATAAGGCAGAGGAAGCAGAAATATAATAGGATGGAAAACATACGTATTCCCTACCGTGGGAATGCGTATTTTTTTCATTTTAAAATGTATGCAGTTTTGAATAAAACAGTCATTTTTTCATAATATCCACTCTATTGCGCTAGAAAAACGAAATAAAGCTTTGGGATTGCGGGGTTTATTTAATTGGCACGGAACTTGCTAATTAGATTAATAACAATAATAAATGAGGTGTTATGATGGCTATCGAATCTTTAGATTTGAAAAAGAATGAGGGTGTAAAGGAAAAGGATAATTCACTTATTGAGTTTCAGGAAATTCTCAAGGAAGCTGTTGACATACTGAACTATCCTCCTCAAGTCTTCGAATTCTTAAAGAAGCCAATGAGATTTTTGGAAGTGAGTATTCCTATTCGTATGGATAATGGGCAAACAGAGATTTTTCAGGGCTACCGGGCACAGCATAATGATGCTGCAGGACCGACCAAGGGAGGTATTCGCTTCCATCCAGATGTTACACCGGAAGAGGTAAAAGCGCTGGCTGGATGGATGAGTTTAAAATGTGGCATCACGGATCTTCCATATGGAGGGGCAAAAGGTGGGATTGTCTGTGACCCAAGGAAAATGAGTCTAGATGAGTTAGAACGATTAAGCAGAGGATATGTAAGAGCGGTCAGCCAAATGGTCGGACCAACGAAAGATATCCCGGCACCTGATATGTATACCAATTCGCAAATAATGGCATGGATGCTCGATGAGTATGATCATATTCGTGAATTTGATTCACCAGGTTTTATAACCGGAAAACCAATCGCCTTAGGGGGATCCAAAGGCAGGGAGACAGCTACATCAAAAGGTGTACTATATACGCTTCAAATAGTATGCGAATTGAAGAGAATTCCTTTAACGGATATGCGGGTCATTATTCAAGGCTTTGGAAATGTAGGCAGTTACTTAGCTCAGTATTTATATGATCTAGGGGCAAAGGTCATTGGGATTGGTGATGTACTTGGTGGTTTATATGACGAAAATGGCTTGGATATCCCCTATCTCCTAGAAAATAGAGACTCTTTCGGTATCATAACCAATCGCCCAACTAACAGTATCACCAATCAAGAACTGCTGGAAAAAGAATGTGATATCTTGATTCCAGCCGCCATTTCAGGCGTAATCAACAAACAAAACGCAAGCAGGCTTAATTGCAATATTGTGATTGAAGCAGCAAATGGACCTACAACCAAAGAGGCTTTGAAAATTTTGGATGAGCGCGACATTCTTGTTGTCCCTGATATTCTTGCAAATTCGGGTGGTGTAGTTGTTTCCTATTTTGAGTGGTGTCAAAACAACCAAGGCTATTATTGGACAGAGGAAACGGTAGATACTCGATTGAAGGAAAAAATAACAGACAGCTTTAAGAATGTGTATAACACCGCCCAAAAGTATGGAGTGAATATGAAAATTGCTGCTTATATTGAGGGAATTAAAAAACTGGCAGAAACCTCGAGGCTAAGAGGCTGGTTGAAATATTAAAATATCTAATGTAAAGGAGAAGAGTAAATGAAGCTTGATATTCTGTCTGAACAAAAAGATCAACAGCTCCTGCATTACTTTTGTCTCATTTCAAATAATCACCGCTACGATTTGGCCATTGGTTATTCGAATCATTTTTATGGCAAAGCGATGGTCACTTCGATGCAAACAGGGAATATGGTTTTACTTTGCCAAGAGGACACCTATGCTCCTCATTATTGGGCTAATCGTCTAGGAATCGAAGACGAGGATATTACAGAATTTCAAGATTTTTTTGGCCTAGTATTACAAGCAGGGCCATTTGAGGAACAATACTAGCAATTAAATTGGGGAGTGATAAGATGTATTTTGGAGTGGTACTTAGTCCATGTCATGGGGTTGTTGAAAAAGTTTCAATACAAAGTGAAACAAGGATATATGAATGGGAACCATTATTTCAAATTAAAACGGCTGAAGGAAAGGTTCAAATGATTCAAACAGGTTTAAGCGGTGAGGTTGAATCACTGGAGGTTCAGGAAGGGGACTATGTTATTCCCGGCATGGTTCTTGCCTTTATAAAAGAAGATTTATTTGTAACGGGCAGTGATTAAATGCCGAGAAAGAAGATGGATACAGCATCTTCTTTTTTCTATTTAAAAAATTCAAAATAGTGATAATATAAGAGTGAAAAGGATAAAGGGGGATAAAAAGATGTTTTCCGTCGCAAAGGATAAGATTAAGCCAATAATATCTATCACTATAGGTGAAGAAGTTGTATTGAAATCGACTTTAAACCAATGCAAAGAACCCTTTATATTCTTAAAAAAACAAGGTCAGTTATTTGCCTATGCAACAATTAATCATCCATTACTTGAGCTGCTTGAAAGCAAAAATTATTCCATAGAGACTTTGCTGGAACAGGCTAAATCTATCAAAAGTATTTGTTTTCTTAGCAAAAATATTTCTTTCCCCTCCTTGTTCCAGATCATTGGTGAACCGTTCGCGATTATAATAGGTGACGATGGCGAACCATTAGGATACATACGAAGAGAAGATGTTTTGGCTGAGCTATTTAAACAAGAAAATAAAAGTGTAGATTTATTGAAAATTCTCCTTACTTCAATACCTATGGGAATTTTTGTACTAGATAAGGAGAAACAAATTATTAATTGCAACGAATCAGGGCTAAAAATGATTAAATCTACTACTGAACAGGTGCTTAATTATCCAGGGGGAACTATTTTTAGTGCTCAACAGATTAATAACGTGTTTGCTACAGGAAAAACGTTTTTAAATCATCTAGAAATAACGAATGACACGGGAGTTCTCGTCGATTATTGTCCTATTTTAACCGATGATCATGAAGTTGAAGGGATGATCATTGTTGTTCAGGATCTGCCAATGGTCGAGGAAATGGCCAACGAAATAGAATATATTAAGGATTTAAATCGAGATTTGAATGCGATATTGTCGAGTATATATGATGAAATTCTTGTGGTAAATGCCATCGGGGAATTGATCAGATACAGTGATAACATTATTCAAGATTTCTGGAAGGTAGATCTTAAAGAGCTGATTGGAAAAAATATTCTCGAGCTTGAGGATCAGGGGCTTTTTACCCCATCAGTAACAAGATTAGTAATCGAAAAAAGAAAAAAGGTTTCCGTTGTCCAGGAAACAAAATCAGGCAGAAAAATACTAGCAGTTGGTAATCCCGTCTTTAATGAAAAAAATGAGCTGGACCGGATCATCATTGCCTCGAGGGATATTACGGAAACAACGCGATTAAAAAGTGAACTCCAGGAAATACGGAAAATAACGGAACAATATAAAAAAGAATTAGATGACTTTAAAAGTAAAGATCGCTTTTTAAAAAAGCTCATTTATTGCAGCCCTAAAATGGAAAAGATTATGAATCAGGTTAAGAAAATTGCTGACTTTTCATCGACCGTCCTCCTTAATGGTGAATCTGGTGTCGGTAAAGAGGTGATTGCTCAAGCAATCCACCAATTAGGGAAACGCTCTGGAAAGCCATTCCTTAAACTGAATTGTGGGGCGATTCCTGAAAATCTGTTAGAAAGTGAATTGTATGGATACGCAAAGGGTTCGTTTACAGGTGCCGATAAAAATGGAAAAGAAGGTTATTTTAAACAAGCGGATGGCGGAATATTGTTTCTTGATGAAATCGGTGAAATGCCGCTGCACCTTCAAGTAAAGCTTTTGCGTGTTCTTCAAGAGCAAGAGGTTATTCCTATTGGCAGTACAGTACCTATTAAGGTGAATGTTCAGATCATTGCAGCCACCAATAAAAGGCTTGAAAAAATGGTGGAAAATGGGACTTTCCGAGAAGACTTATTCTACCGTTTAAATGTTATTCCGATTCAGATTCCGCCGCTCAGGGAACGGACTGAGGATATCTCTTTACTTGCCTTTCATTTTTTACAGCAGCTGAATGAAAAGTATGATCGAAATTATCATTTAACACCAGATGCGATTAATGTGCTTGAATTTTATTCGTGGCCAGGAAATGTCCGTGAAT
>JAPSKD010000177.1 GCA_031177865.1 Bacillus sp. (in: firmicutes)
CCGGATTTGACTCAAGATTTCATAATGGATATGAGGTTGTAAAAGTTACGATAAATTATGAGAAGAATCAATGCTTTGTATCTCTACATCCACTCGCTCTGGAATTAGAGGAAATTGGTATCAATGATTATATAGACAAACTCGTAGCAAATGGATGGCGTATAGTTACAAAAGAAGAATTATTAACTTGCTAAAAGAGAAAGAATTACCGCATTTCCACTATATATATGCCAATGGGTGCGGTTCTAAACAACACAACAAATAGTAATAGTAAATTGATAATATTTAACATAAAACTATACATAAAATGCCCTTAGTCCATCTACTTTCAAATAGACCAGAATAAATTACTAGGAAACTTAGGAGATGATAATTGTAATGAAATTAAGTACATTTCCGGTACTTGAAACAGAAAGATTGATTTTAAGGCAAGTAAATCCAGATGACGCGGAAAGTCAATTTTTTAAAAGCGGAGGGAGCCAGCTGGAAAGTTTGGCTCGTTGTTATTGTTTAGTTAAGAAGGTAAAAATTGTATTTTCATAGAAATAAGTAAATACACACATTGAGACTGCCATTAACAGCATTTTTAATTGTTTAATACATCCTGGATCGAGAAATATATGTAAATTAAAAAGGGAGGAGGAGACCCGCAAAGGCATCCCCCGCCCGAATATTATTTTTATAAACTAGATTCACTTTCCAAATAAGAAGGCTTTATTTTAGTTTTTGCTATCCTCAGATTACCCGCTATTATCCCGCCTAATATTAAAACAACTCCGAGCCATTGAGTCATACTTACCTGTTCTGTTAAGACTAGCGATGATAAGATAACCGCAATAGGAAGTTCAGCGGATGTTAAAATGGTTCCTAGACCTGGTCCGATATGAGGCATGCCGATAGTAAATAGGATCGGCGGCAAGACTACTCCTAATAAACCAAGATACAAACCGTACGGTGCGATCTCCATTAAGACAGATAATTGTAGTAACTCAGTTGGTGGACTTAGAAGGAAAACAGTTATCATGCCCCCAGTGGTAAATAAAGCACTTTTTTGCACAACGGGTGTGTCTTTCTCCACGCTGCTGCTAAGAAAGATAAAAGTGGTATAGGTAAGTGCAGAAAGCATTCCCCAAATGGTACCTTGCCATGTCATGCCTCCGCTGCCTTCAGCAATAATGCCTGAAGCAAGTATGGAACCAATCACTAGAATTGCTATAGAAACAACCTTTCCCATTGTTGGTTTCCTTTTATAAAAAAACCATTCAAATAAGCTGCCAATCCAGACAAATTGAAATAAAAAGATAATCGCAAGTGAAGCGTTAAGGGATTGCAGGGATTGGTAATAAAATAGACTCGTTAAGCCAAGTGGAATCCCCGATAATAGTAATTTTCCTATTTTCGGCAGTGTCAGTTTTTTCTTTTTCGAAAAGAGGGCTGCAATCCAGATTAAGAGAGCACCCATTAAGAATTGACTTCCTGTCACCGCTGAGCTGGTAAAACCAGCTGCATAAGCTAACTTTACAAAAGTTGATAATGCACCGTAGCTGCATCCCCCGAGTAATACAAGTAGTGCGTAATGCCAAGTTTTCATTTTTTATACCCCTTTCATTCTATAAAACATAAAAAGCCACACAGCTATAATAGCTGTGTGGCGAAAATAGAGAAGTCTCTAGAAAAGTCCACGAATAAATTTTTTTTGGGTTCCATATTACTTTTTTATTCTAAAACGATTCACACTGAATGTCAATCAACAACTTTTCATGGCAGGATCTCTTCCGTGAAATAGTCCAGTACCATACATCCAGCTCCCTGGGCAACGATATTGTAGGCAGCAGTTGATTTGATAATCTGAACATGACTTTTTGGGTAGTGCACGAGTCGATTCTGTGCGGTTTCAGAGACCGCTTCGTAAAAAAGAGGTTTCGGCACCAAGGTTCCTCCACAGACAACAATATCCGGTCGCAAAAGGAAAATGAGATTACTAAGGCCAATGCCAAAATAATAAGCTGCATCCTTCACTACCTCAAGACAAAGAGGATCTTCTTGCTCCAGAGCTTGTAAAATATGATGAAAATCGATATCTTCTACATCATTAATTCTATCTTGAAGGATAGAAACATGACCACGCTTCATTCGACGGACTACTGCGTTACGGATGGCTGGCAAGCTGCTATATGCTTGTAGACAACCATACGATCCACATGAGCAACGCCGTCCGTTTAGATCCACTACCATATGTCCTAGGGCTTCATCCATATCCATGTTATTACGAACCAATCTACCTTGTAAGATTGTACCACAACGAATTCCCATATCACTCGAAACAAAAACTAGATTATCTGTTTCATTCCAATAGTTTTTACGGTATTCCGCTAATGCTGCTAGATTTGTTCCGTTATCTATGAATACATCTGTATTATTATTTTTTTGTAGATAGTCGACGATGTTAAGGTTATCCCAGCCTTCTGCAGGAAACAGATGTGTGTTAATGATAACCCCAGTTTCTTTATCAATGGGATCAAGAACCCCAATGCCAATTCCCAACAATTTCTCTTTATGAATTTTGTGTTTAGACAGTAGTTCCTCGACACATCGGGATACAAAATTTAAGGTGTACGCTCCCGTGCATTGTGAATCCATCCTTAATTTTTCAACGTCTACGATATCTAAGTTTAAATCAAGGAGCAACACTGTGGTGTATAAGTTCGTGATTTCTACGCCAATTACATAATTAGCATCAGGCTTGATGACATACATCAGTGGTTTACGTCCTCCACTAGACTCCCCAATTCCACTATCGTAGATAAGTCCTTCCTGAACAAGTTCGTCCAGTAAACGTGTACATGTCACATGTTTGTATCCTGTTATTTCAGTAAGTGTATTTATCCTGACTGGTCCTAACTTACGAATTAGGCTATATAAAAGTTTTAAGCTTTTTGTTTTAGGTGATGTTAAGCCCGCAAATTGCTTTAACATAAACTTCCTCCAAAATGAAAAAGGGTTACATAATATTTTATCTGATTTAGTAACAAAGGAGAAGATAATACAATTAACTTTCTTCTTTTTTGAAAAAAAGAAACCAGATAAGTAATTATTAACAGTATATTTCAAGATGATTTTTATAAACTTTTTTTCAAAATGGTTTTTAGTCATTTACATTAGCTGCGAAATCAATTAAACTTTTTTTATAAATTGTTATGAAAAAAGGAGATATTTTTTATGCATAAAATGCAAGATATTTTAGAAGCTAGAGATTTCATTATGAGTAAGACTGGCAATCGTCCAACGATTGGAATGATTTTAGGATCAGGATTAGGAACTCTTGCAGAGGAAATAGTGAACCCTGTCACCATTCCTTATAGTGACATTCCTCACTTCGCAAAATCTGAAGCAATCGGTCATGCAAATGAATTAGTAATCGGGGAATTAATGGGAAAAACCGTAGTGGCGATGAAGGGACGTTTTCATTATTATGAAGGCTTTACGTTAGATGAAGTCACTTTTCCAGTACGAGTAATGAAGGCGTTGGGTGTAGAGAATCTACTCATCACGAATGCCTGCGGTGCAATTAATACAAGCTTTAACCCTGGAGATTTAATGTTAATCACAGATCATATCAATTTAGTCGGTACCAATCCATTGATTGGGCCAAATAATAATGAATTAGGAACCCGTTTCCCAGATGTTTCTCAAGTTTATAATCGTGATTTACGAAATATTGCCGCTACTGTAGCAAAAGAACAAAACATTACCTTGCAACAGGGCGTTTATGCTTGGTGGAGCGGACCTGCGTACGAAACTCCAGCTGAGATTCGCATGATTCGAACATTAGGAGCGGATGCGGTTGGTATGTCAACGGTCCCAGAGGCGATTGTAGCCATTCATGGAGGGATGAAAGTACTAGGTATTTCCTGTTTAACGAATATGGCATGTGGGATTCTAGACCAACCATTAAGTCATGATGAAGTCATTGAAGTAGCTGCTATGGTAAGAGAGAAATTTATCAAACTCGTTAAAGAAACCATTGCAAGAATGTAATACATGATATTTTCATGCTGACTTTTTATCATCATGATAAAAAGTCAGCTGAAGATGTACACGATGGGTAGAAAAATTTTAGATTATCTTTACTAGATTTAGCCAACAAGTTTTAGTCCAATGGTTGCACCTAAAATTAATGCAATACAGGCGATCCTTCTCCAGTCTTTCGATTCGCCGTAAATCATGATTCCTACTAGTGCTCCACCAGCTGAGCCAATTCCTGTCCATATGGCATAAGCGGTCCCCATAGGTAGAGTTTTCATGGCGTAGGCAAGAAAAAGAAAACTAGCTCCAAATCCGAGAATTAATAGTAATATCGATTGCCAAGTACGACTGTTATTCAATTTATTTATGGTAACCACACCAAATGCCTCACACAATCCAGCTAAGATTAATGAGATCCACGCCATTAGGATTCAACTCCTTCTTGAGTTTCGTCTTTTGTTAATAATTTCAATCCAAGAACACCGACTAGTAAAAGTAGAATCAACATTATCTTTTCCACCTTGATCGGTTCTCCAAAGAATATGATTTCAGATATGACCGTTCCTGCTGTCCCCAATCCTACAAAAACGGCATATACCGTTCCAACGGGAAGTTTCCGGCCAGCCATGATGATTAAATAGAAACTCACAATAATTGAGATCACTGTTCCTGTCCAAGACCAAAAGCCCGTTGCATGTTTTAGACCTATCACCCAAAAAACTTCAAAAAATGCCCCTACAAACACTTTCATCCAATTCGCATTCATTATCTATTACCTCCATTAATAATTTCTTAAAAACAAAAAAGCCTGAGAGATAACTGTTAAACAGTATCTCCCAGGCTTTTATCCTTCCGTGACACAGCAGAGCTGTGAGTTTTCTCTCGGACCAGACCAGCAGAGTGGCTGCGGAACCCTAGAAAACATTTTACGTATTCAATTACCATTGATTATATACATATTTAACATTTATTCAATAGTAAAATAAGGATAAACCCGAACATAGGTAATGTGTTTCTGGTATTTAAATGATGGTTTTCTCCCTCATGCGATTTAGATCTTCTCTTGGTGGACAACCAAACATTCGGGAATATTCTCGACTGAATTGTGATTGGCTTTCGTAGCCTACCCGAAATGCAACATCCGCGATTTCTGTTGAATCGGCTAATAACATGAGCCTAGCTTCCTGGAGTCTCAATTGTTTTTGGAACTGAATGGGACTCATCGCTGTAACCTCTTTAAAGTGCCGATGAAGAGAAGCAACGCTCATATTCGCTATATCGGCAAGCTCCTCGATTTTAAATGAGCGGTCATAATTTTTGATGATAAGTTCAATAACACCTCTTATTCGATCTCCGTTGCTACCCTGTATGGCCATTTGTTCCAGAGACTCACCATGAGGACCTTGTAGTATCCAATAGAGAATTTCCTTCGTGAATAACGGAGCTAGTACCGGTATATGTTGCGGATTTTCTAGCAACCGGGCTAACCTAATGACCGCATCCAGCAGAGCTGGCGCTGCTTTGCTAACAAACATAGCACGTTTGGCATTTTTTTTCTGTCCTACTCGAATCTCTGAATCACTTAAAACTTCTAGGATTTGTTTAGGTGTAAATTCAAGTTTAAGAGCCAAATATGGACTGTCAAGAGAGGCTTTTATAACTTGCCCCGTAACCGGCAAGTCAGCAGATGCTACAATGTAATGAGTGGGACCGTATCTAAAGCGTTCATCTGCTAACCATACTTCCTTTTCGCCTTGGACGATTATGCAAAAGGATGTTTCGTTCACTCTTGCAATGGGTTCGGTAATAATCGATTCACGGATTAAAAATAAAGATGGGATAGCAGTAGGATGGACCCCGTCCCGCTCTGAATAATGTTCAATGAGTTTGCCAAGTTCAAGCTGCTGCTCGTAGATTTCTACTGACATATCGGACATCTCCTGTATCAATGATAATAGTTACATTCTATGTCATATTTGACGATTATGTAAATGCATTTGATAGGATTAGGCAAAAACTTGATAGGAATGAGATAACGATTGCTTTTTCCATTGTTGCATAATATACATAGTCCGACGTATCCATTAAGTAACAGTAAGATAATTTATTTTTCAAGAAAGCTATAGGAGTATGTAAATCATGATTGAAAAACAATATAACATTATATCAAGTACAGGTTTTGCCCGTCCAGCACGGATGTTAGGAAGTATTTCTACTAAATATTTATCAAATCTAGTAATCGAATATGAGGGGATGTCTGTTGAATTAAATTACTCATCCGAGACGATAATGGATGTTATGTCGTTAGAAATTAGACCTGGTGCTCCATTTACAATAAGGGCTGAAGGGATTGACGAGTATAAAGCGTTACAATATATAGAAGAATATTTTACTAAAATGAAATTAATTCATTGATTTAGCAACTAGATTTCGTGAGAAAGAGAGAGAATTAACATGGAATATGTAAAACTTGGTAACACGGGCTTAGATGTATCTCGATTATGTCTGGGGTGTATGGGTTTTGGGGACGCTAGCAAATGGATTCACCAATGGGTACTTAATGAAGAGGACTCTCGCCCCGTTATAAAAAAAGCACTCGAGTCGGGAATTAACTTTTTTGATACAGCAAATGTATACTCTCTTGGGACAAGTGAGGAATACCTTGGACGAGCTCTTAAGGAATATGCAAATCGTGATGAAGTGGTAATCGCAACGAAAGTACACGGACAAATGCATAAGGGCCCAAACGGTTCTGGGCTTTCTCGAAAAGCGATTATGAGTGAAATCGATAAAAGTCTTAAGAGGTTGGAAACGGATTATGTAGACCTTTATATTATCCACCGCTGGGATTACCATACCCCTATTGAAGAAACAATGGAAGCATTGCATGATGTCGTGAAGGCTGGGAAGGCAAGATACATTGGTGCTTCTGCCATGTTTGCTTGGCAATTCCAAAAGGCATTACACGTAGCAGACAAAAATGGGTGGACGAAGTTTGTATCTATGCAGAATCATTTAAACCTCATTTACCGTGAAGAGGAAAGGGAAATGCTCCCACTTTGTAAGGAAGAAGGTATTGGTGTAACACCGTATAGCCCGCTCGCATCAGGTAGATTGACGCGTGATTGGTCGGAAACAACGCACCGTTCAGAAACAGATCAAATTCAAAAGTCTAAATATGATGCGACTGCAGAGGCTGATCGATTGGTGGTAGAACGATTGGCTACCATCGCAGAGCAACGTGGTGTTCCACGTATCCATATTGCACTTGCCTGGCTGCTACAGAAAGCACCAGTGACATCTCCGATTATCGGTGCTACAAAATTATCTCATCTAGAAGATGCCGTAGGTGCGCTATCTATTAAGTTAACAACTGAAGAAGTTGCCTATCTAGAAGAGCCATACGTACCACATCCAATTATTGGACATAATTAAATCGAAGATTATACCGTTATGAAGGAGTTAGTAATAAGCTAAAGAAAAGTGAATGTTCCACCTAAAGTAGCAAAAAGGGCGATTCTTCCACATGAAGGTCGTCATTTTTGTTAATACCAAAAAATAAGGAAAGGAGATTTGAAGGAAACACCTCTGTCATTCCTGAATAGGGTTTACTTTATAAGTTGCTTCTGTTACTAATATGGTAGCGAGAAAAACATTCAGCAATTGGATATTAAAAACAATAAAATCGTATTATTATCATCAGAAAACCTTATAGCCAGTTATATTCTTTACATTGTCAATTAAAAGCCTATTCTTTTAACGAAAAGAAAGTTCTTTTATAACCAGGGTAATTTAGATGGAAATTATGTCAATGTAATGGCAATGGAGAAATTATTATAGATTCCCATTTTCGATCGATAACGACCGTTATCGATCTTTTTTACATTATCTTTACATCCTGCTACTTGAAATTTATTTATAAGTAAATTAATATATAAGCGGATAGTTATATGTAAATAGTTAAGTGAAGTAGGTTCACAAGGGTAAACATGCATAAAATGCACGACCTTGCTAAAAATAAATCAAATACTTCATTTAATTTACTTATAAGGATATCATTATTTACTTATTTAGTGAGGAGGGTAAAAATGTCAGAATCTATCAAAACGACCGTTGAATTAGAGCGTGCAGCGAATGTTTTAAAATTATTAGGGGATAAAACGCGTTTAACCATGATTAAAATTCTGGATAATCATGATGCTTGCGTCTGCGAATTTGTAGAAATATTTAAAACTAGTCAACCAGCTATCAGTCAACATGTTCGTAAGTTAAAAGATGCTAGTTTGGTGAGGGAAACAAGAAGAGGGCAATGGATAATCTATTCTTTAAATAAAGATAGTGAATATTTTCCATTGATTAAAGACTTATTACTTCACCTTCCAAACCAAGATTTTAGGTTAAAGGAATTAGAAAAGCAGGGTTTACGAATTTCATGTGAATAATTGGAGGTTTCAACATTGGTATCCACGATACTTGCATCATTGATTTTTTTAATTACACTAATTCTGGTTATATGGCAACCTAGAAATTTATCCATTGGTTGGTCCGCTTGTGGGGGTGCAATCCTTGCACTAATTATAGGGGTGGTTGACTTCCAAGATGTTCTTGAAGTAACCAAAATTGTATGGAATGCAACCTTTTCATTTATTGCTATCATCATTATTTCCTTAATATTAGATGAAATTGGGTTCTTTGAATGGTCAGCACTCCACATGGCAAGAGCGGCTAAAGGCAACGGAATTAAAATGTTTGTTTATGTTAGCATTCTGGGTGCTCTTGTGGCAGCATTCTTCGCAAATGATGGTGCCGCACTTATCCTTACACCAATCGTCTTAGCGATGGTACGAAATTTAAAGTTCGAAGAAAAAATGATATTCCCTTTCATTATCGCAAGTGGTTTTATAGCTGATACAACTTCATTACCACTTGTGGTGAGTAATCTTGTTAATATCGTTTCCGCTGACTTTTTTGGAATCGGATTTGCAGAGTTTGCCTCAAGAATGTTTGTTCCAAATTTATTTTCTTTAGTGGCAAGTATTTTAGTCTTATACATCTACTTCAGAAGGAACATACCTAAGAGATATGATTTAGGTCATTTAAAGAAACCTGTCGAAGCTATCAGAGATCAAAAGATGTTTCGTTTGTCTTGGGTAGTCCTTGCAATTTTATTAGCAGGTTATTTTATTAGTGAATTTCTAAATATTCCAGTATCCATCATTGCAGGAATCGTGGCTATATTCTTCTTATTTATGGGTAGAAGAAGTCATGCAGTTGAAACAAAAAAGGTCATTAAAGGAGCACCATGGGCGATTGTATTTTTCTCAATCGGGATGTATGTGGTGGTCTATGGTTTAAGAAATGTGGGATTAACCAACGTCTTAGCAGACCTTATCCAAGTAACAGCCGATCAAGGATTATTTGCTGCAACAATTGGAATGGGTTTTATTGCCGCTATTCTATCTTCAATTATGAATAATATGCCAACTGTTATGATAGATGCTTTAGCAATTGCAGATACCAATGCAACTGGTGTAATTAGAGAAGCACTTATTTATGCAAATGTGATTGGCTCTGATTTAGGTCCCAAAATAACCCCTATCGGTTCTCTTGCAACTTTATTATGGTTACATGTTTTATCGCAAAAAGGAGTTAAGATTTCTTGGGGAACCTATTTTAAAACGGGTATTGTTTTAACCATACCAACTTTGTTCATTACATTGGTTGGTCTCTATATATGGTTGTTAATCATTTAAATTTTAATCACAAAAAGGAGAATCATCATGACAAAGAAAAAACTTTATTTCTTATGTACAGGTAACTCTTGCCGTAGCCAAATGGCAGAAGGATGGGCAAAAAAACATTTAGGTGATGAGTGGGAAGTACGAAGTGCAGGAATTGAAGCACATGGATTGAACCCAAATGCTGTAAAGGCTATGAAAGAAGCAGGAATTGATATTTCAACTCATACTTCTGATATTATCGACCCTGAGTATTTGAGCAATGCTGATTTAGTTGTAACACTATGTGGTGACGCAGCTGATAAGTGTCCAATCACACCACCAAAGGTAAAGCGAGTTCATTGGGGGTTTGATGACCCAGCTAAAGCTCAAGGAACAGACGAAGAAAAATGGGCATTCTTCCAACGTGTCC
>JAPSKD010000178.1 GCA_031177865.1 Bacillus sp. (in: firmicutes)
GAGGGTTCGGAGCAACCATTTATAAGCACTTAATGAACGGTGTTTCTAATATGCTTCCATTCGTTGTTGGTGGCGGTATCTTAATCGCAATCAGTTTTATGTTCGGGATTAATTCAGCCAATCCTGATGATCCAACCTATCATCCAATTGCTGAAGCACTGATGACGATTGGCGGCGGAAATGCGTTCGCCTTAATGGTTCCAATTTTAGCAGGATTTATTGCCATGAGTATTGCGGATCGCCCAGGTTTTGCTGCGGGTATGGTCGGCGGTATGCTCGCAACTAGTGGGGGAGCAGGCTTCTTAGGCGGACTTGTTGCAGGTTTCTTGGCAGGTTATTTAGTTGTAGGATTGAAGAAGCTTCTATCTGGTATGCCATCATCCCTTGAAGGAATTAAAACTATCTTGTTGTATCCTTTATTAGGGATTGCTTTAACCGGCTTCATTATGTTATTTGTTGTAAATAAGCCTGTTGGTGCATTAAATACGGCGATCTCTGAGTGGTTATCTGGTTTAGGTACAGGAAATGCTGTTTTACTTGGAATTATTTTAGGATTAATGATGTCGTTTGATATGGGTGGTCCAGTCAATAAGGCAGCTTATGTATTTGGTACTGGTTTACTCGCAAATGGTGTCTACGAACCAATGGCTGCGATCATGGCTGCTGGTATGGTTCCTCCATTAGCCATTGCCATTGCAACAACATTATTTAAGAAAAAGTTTAGCAAACAGGATCAAGAAGCAGGTAAGGTAAATTATATTATGGGATTATCCTTTATCACAGAAGGAGCTATTCCATTTGCTGCAGCTGATCCACTTCGTGTTATCCCTTCTGTTATGGCGGGTTCAGCCGTTGCTGGTGCTTTATCAATGATGTTTAGTATTGGACTTCGTGCCCCACATGGTGGATTATTCGTAATTCCACTTGTTGACGGCAGCTGGTTAATGTATTTACTTGCCGTTGTCATTGGTTCAATTGTAGCTGCGTTATTAATGGGCTTCTTGAAAAAGCCGGTTTCTAACTAAAAAATATAAAACAGCCCAAATTCCTTTCAAAGGAAATTGGGCTGTTTTATTATTTTTCTTTATTCAGTAAATGACGAACTGCATAGGCAAAGCCATCTTCATCGTTTGATTTGGTAATGATGTCTGCCTTTTGCTGCACATTAAGCGGTGCATTAGCCATTGCAACAGATGTGGTTGCTACCTCAAATTGCGCAAGGTCATTACCACCATCACCAAAAGCAATGATCTCTTTAAAATCAAGATTCAACATTTTCTGGTACCGCAATAATGCTTTTCCTTTATGCGCTTCATTGGAAGTGATTTCTACATTATTTGGGAATGAAGAAGCCATTGAAATGTCAAACTTACCCTCGAGAGCCTGCTTAACCTCTTCAACTTTTTCTAATTCGTCATGGTGTGTTAATGCGATTAATTTATAGATTTTCAACTGATCTTTTTCAAGAATTTCATCATAGTTGAATTCTTCAAAAAGAACATTGAGCTCTTCTTTGCTTTTTTTATGCAGCGGGGGTAAAGTGGATGGAAATCCTCCATAATTGGTATAGACTAATATTCCAACACCTAATCCCTTTAATAGTGGAAAAATTTCTTTATACATTTCTTGTGATATTGTCGCCTCATATAAAAGTTCTCTTGTTTGCGAGAATAAAACAGATCCGTTGACACAAAAAATAGGAATCTGTAAATTTTCTAGCGCTTTTATTTTAATAACATCGGCATAGGCACGACCTGTGTTTAAAATAACAGCATGACCATCTTCAAGTAATTCATTAATAGTTTGCAGGTTAGTTTCAGATATATCATGTTCAGAATTTAACAAAGTACCGTCTAAATCGATTGAGAAACATTTCATCCTGTAATCTTCCTCTCCCCTATCTTTCTCAAAGACTACTATATCAGATATTCAATAAATTAAAAAAGTTTAATTCTGGATGCCAGTGCTAAGGAACATTAAGGATTGGACTGTCCCTTAGCATTGGCATTTTCTCTTTCTTTTAATATATCTTGGATGATTTCCATATGAAAAGCTGCCCATGCTTTTTCACGAAAGTGCATAATCACACTGACCGCAAGTGCAAGGATGTAAACGATACAAAAACCAGCCCACAGCCATTTTCCCTCATGAAATAAGTATGTAGATAATTGCTTTGAAAATAAAAGTAACAACCAGGGGGCAGAGGAAACCAAAATAGGTATCATTCCCGACCCGTTGTATTCTTTGATTATTCGGTAATGAATCAATTGCAAGGTATTGGTGTCAAGTGACTGGTAAAGAGTTTGGATTTCTTCAATCTCTTGATATTCCTTCATATTTTTGATTGTCTCGCCATTTTGTACCGTTCTTTTCAAGCGCAGAAAAACCTTATGAGCATCCCCTTTTGTAGAAAAAATCACCAGCGCATCCCCTTCCTAAATTTAGGGTTTCCTAGAGCTCTATTCTTTAATTACAAATTTTTATCAAATACTTGATTCGTTTTTACTGCTGGAGTTTTCATAATTTTACAATTTCTATACCACTTGTTATTATTATCCACGATAGGAACTTTACAACTGATAAATTATATTTAGAAGGTGTTGATTATGCCAGATTGGTCTTATCATCCATTAAAAAAAGTATTACTAGATAAAATAAGGCCGACAAAAAGCCGAGAGTTTATTCATAAATCCATGAGCACAATTGCCTCCCTTCCAGCCGGCCGGAAACTTATTGGATTTTTAGGACATATGAAACCTCCACAGGAACTTCAAAAGGAAGTTTACCAAACTACATTTCCGTCTCCCATTGGATTAAGCGGCCATATAGATCCTAATTTATCCGGCATTTACGCCTTCCAAGAGTTAGGCTTCGGATTTATAGAAATTGGACCCATCGTATTGGACGAACCTAAAGCACGAATAGAGCCCAGAATGGAAAATAGCCGTATCCTGTTTTCTGAGCACCAAGAGAAGGTTCCACTCAAACAAGTGATTAAAAAATTAACAAACCTAAACATTCATATCCCTATATTTGCTAAGATAGATGCACAAGTAAACAGAAATGAATGGGACTTAATTGTGCAGCATTTAACACCTTTTGTGGACGCTTTTATCGCAACAAGTGAACAAATTAACTCATGCCTAGGTAATAGTGTAATATCTTGGGAGCGGCCATTTTATGTATCATTTTCATCTGATGAAATGAACAAAAAAGAAATCGAAATAGGAAAATTAATAAAGCATAAATGTATTGTTGGAATAGTCGTAAATGCCCCTCGTCGAGCTGTGGACAGCTACTGGCATGAAGCTTCTAATGCAAATGAATACCTGGCTAATACGGTGAAACAGGTTAAAGATCAACATTCCGAGCTTATAGTCATAACCTCTGGCGGGGTGGAGACTCCAGCGGAAGCTTGTGCTTTGGTTCGCGCCGGTGCAGATTTAGTGTTGTTAACAGAAGGCTATGTTAAAGCAGGTCCAGGATTACCAAAACGGATTCATGAAAGATTATTATATGAAGAAGTTCGACCTATTAATAAACAGACCTGGAATTGGTCATTTCTGTTTGGTCTATCCATCCTATTAGGCGGGACCATTGCCTTATATTTTGCATTTACGAGTATTATTCTTCCATATGATGAATCGTTTATCGGATTAACAAGGGCAGATATTTTACAAGTCAATCCGCTCATCCTAGCTTTTATGTCACACGATAGAATGGCGTTAGCTGGAACCATGACATCTGGAGGAATATTGTATATCCAACTTGCTCGTCATGGAATAAAAAATAACATGCATTGGGCTAAAGTTGCTTTTCATAGTGCAGCAATCACAGGATTTATTGGTATTTTTCTTTCTATCGGTTACGGTTACTTTGACTGGCTGCACGCTTTATTTTGGCTAATCTTATTGCCAATATACTTTTTGAGTTTTAGAGAAGGGAAAAAAATTATAGGTGCCCCTTTTTCTAGTCATGGGAGTAATGATAAAGCATGGCAATACGGTCTTTATGGGCAGCTCATGTTTATTATCATAGGATTTCTCATAGTAGGAGGCGGTATAGTGATTTCGACAATAGGTATATCCAAAGTTTTCGTGTCAACTGACTTAAGCTTCCTGTGTATGACACCTCAAATGTTAGATCGTATTAGTAACAATTTGATTCCTGTTATCGCACATGACCGAGCAGGATTTGGCAGTGCCCTTGTAAGTGTTGGTTTGCTTATTCTAATGCTTTCCTTGTGGAGTTTCAGAAAAGGGGAACGATGGATTTGGAATACCCTTGCTATAGGAGCCTTACCTGCTTTTATCGCAGGGATTGGAACACATTTATATATTGGATATACAACTTTTATTCATTTACTTCCCGTTTATTTTTTAGTCATTTTATATTTGTTAGGATTAGTATTGTCTTATCCTTTTTTAAAAATGAAATAATGAAGCCGTATCGACTCGATACGGCTTTAACAGTTTGATAGTTATTAATCCAAGCTTCCATTTTACAGGAAAGTGTTATTACTCTCCTTCATTAACGATAATTTTATAACCCTCTTGTTTGGGCCCATCTTCATAAACTTCTCGTGATACGATGTAAAAGGTTTCCTCTTTATCGTCAGTGATTACCATTTCACTTGGACTTTTATCAACTGCTGCAGCCTCTAGGCTGAAATACCCCATACCTAACATGGAAACATCAAATGCCACTTTCATCCCTCTTTTCTAGTTTTATTGAATTTTACCTTTTTTCATGTGAGGGTACAAGCTAAAATATTTGATTATTATGGAACATTTTGACTGCCCTTTCCGTAAATAAATGGAAAGGGTCATAACTGGGGGGATCGCAATGAGCGAAAAAGGGTGTATAAAATGTGGTTCTAGAGATACGGGACAAAAGGAAGTTGCCATGACTGGAACGGGATTATCAAAAATATTCGATGTTCAACACAACACGTTTATCGTTATCTTCTGTAAAAAATGCGGGTATTCCGAGTTTTATAATAAGAAATCAACCACTTCCTCCAATATTCTAGATTTATTCTTCGGAGGATAAAATATAAAAGGGGGAAATTTAGATGAGCGAAGTTTTATTGATATTTGTTGGTGGTTACATTCTATTATCTTTGATTTTAATACCTTTTCAATATCGATATGTTGAGCAAATGGAAAAGATGCGGAAAGCGAATGAGAAGAAGGGTATTAGTCAAGGTGAAATGATGGAAAAGATGAAATTTGAAGAACAAGTATTACATGCTAATGTACAGGGAAGTATGATTTTCATCCTAGCCAATATTTTAGCAACGATTATCTATAAAATGAAACATCGTCAAAAAATGGCAAGATAACAACTTCATAGAAAATAAGCGGTACCTGTGTTAGGTGCCGCTTTAGTTATTTATATGTATTTTCAGTGAAACTAAAAACCAATATAAAAAGGATGGAGTTTCTCATCTAAACAATATTCAATTCTCTGCCTAAAGTTATTCCAAGTGACCATTTCCAATGCTTCTTCTAGTTTGTAAAAACCTACTTCAAGACTCTCTGGACTGGTTGTTAATTCTCCGCCGACAGGTTTCCCTAAAAATAATGTGTTACAAACGGATTCCTCTATATTTTGAAAGATTCCACAAAACTTTATAACCTCAATATCTATCCCAGATTCTTCTTTTGTTTCCCTGATAACGGCGTCCGTTAAGGATTCCCCTTCTTCCACCTGACCGCCAGGCATCTCCCAGCCTCTTCGTGGGCCTTTAATCAGTAATAGTTCATTCTTGTCATTTAAGATAACTGCTGCTGCAGAAACAATATGTTTGGGAGGTATCATTTTTACACCTCACTCCTTCCGTTAAATCTTATACTTTGAATTTGTCATTTACTTTTCAACCATACTATTACATGGAGGTGTAAATAATGCCAAAAAATAATCCAATTGAATTTACAGGAAAGGTTCTTAATCAAAGGAATCAACTAACTGGTCCAGATGATTCGGGCAAGAGAGGCTATCCAGAACGCCCGAAAAATGTTTCTATTCAGGATTCAAACAGTAAAAAGGACCAATAATATTCCAGAAGGGCTGCCAACCAGGCAGCTTTCTCTATGGCTGCAGCCTTCTCTATTACCCCAGAATTCTCCCCGCAAAAACAATTATCCGCTCTTACTTATTTTAATTACAAAACGATTTATAAAGTATTATAAACTATTTTAGTTGTTCAGAAAATTGTAATATATTGATAATTCAATGAAATGATATCGTTTTCAAAATTGTAAATAGGAGGCGTGTAGAATGAAAATTAATTTTAAGAGTCTTACTACCCAGGTAATTCTAGGAATTCTTCTTGGTATTTCAATCGGCTTTGTTTTTCCTGAGATTGGCTCACAACTAAAGGTTATTGCAGATATTTTTATTAAACTAGTAAAAATGGTGATTGCCCCAATAATCTTCCTGACCATCGTAATTGGAATCGCAGGAATGGGGGATTTAAAGAAGGTTGGTAAAATCGGTGGGAAGGCATTGCTTTATTTTGAAATCGTTTCCACAATCGCTCTAGCAATCGGAATTATTGTCGCGAATATAATTAAGGCCGGAAAAGGGATTGACGCAGAGGCTGGTAAAGGCGACATCTCCCAATACACAGAAAAAGCAGCTGAAACGAGTCACGGATTTATGGATTTTGTGTTATCAATTATACCTGATAGCTTTATAGGCTCATTTGCAAATGGTGAATTATTACCAGTACTTCTCTTAGCTATAATGTTCGGTGCTTCTTTGGCCCACTTAGGTAAAAAAGGAAAACCTGTTATTGAGTTTTTTGAAAGAACAGCTGAGGTGTTCTTCGGAATCGTTAATATTATTATGAAAGTTTCTCCGTTTGCGGCATTTGGTGCTATGGCTTACACGATTGGAGAATTTGGAGTTGAATCATTATTTTATCTTGGCAAATTAATGGGCTCCGTTTATATTACAATGGCTTTATTCATTGTTTTAGTTCTTGGCGGTATTGCTAAATTGTATGGTTTCAGTATCTTCAAATTCATTGCTTTTATTAAAGAAGAAATCCTTTTGGTCGTCGGAACTTCATCCTCTGAAGCAGCACTGCCAAAAATGATGGAAAAGCTTGAAAAATACGGCTGTTCCAAGCCCGTTGTAGGATTGGTTCTTCCAACAGGATATTCCTTTAACCTTGATGGAACTTCCATTTATCTCTCGATGGCAGCATTATTCATCGCTCAGGCCTACGGAGTGGACCTAAGCATTTGGCAGCAAATCACGCTTCTTGCCATACTTATGTTGACTTCAAAAGGAGCAGCAGGCGTCACAGGATCAGGTTTTGTAACACTAGCAGCCACACTAGCCGTATTCCCTACCATACCTGTAGAGGGAATGGCGCTCATTCTAGGCGTTGACCGATTCATGTCAGAAGCACGTGCTATCACAAACCTCATCGGAAACGGAGTAGCCACCGTCGTCATCTCCAAAACAGAAGGCGAATTCAAACCAATCCAAGAGGTTTCGGACAAAAAACAAATCACAGCCTAAACCCACAAAATGTGAGCCCCTCCGGCTCACATTTTTTTATTCCCCTCTCCCCCTTTCCTTCACTGTCCGCCTGAGGGGTGGAAGTGTCCACCCTAGGTGGACAGTGTCCACGAGCGGTGCCTGTCACCAATGATGGATCCACCACTGTTGTCACCACCGACTCTAAATTACATTTGTTGCCATTTACCCTTCTTCTTTCTTTTGGTACCTTTATATATGGTGCTAGATTGATAGTGGCACACTTTCTTTAGTTTTTGTGGAGAGAAGGATTTTTATGACTGTTGAGTGGAAGTTGGTATTTGAAATTTTTTGGACGTTTTTTAAGATTAGTCCTGTGACCTTTGGCGGGGGATTTGCGATGATTCCCTTAATCATAAAAGAGATAGTAGAAAAGAGAAAATGGTTAACAAATGAAGAGATTACTGATGTCATCGCCTTATCTCAAACAGTGCCAGGGGCGGTGGCCGTGAATTCAGCGACCTTTATCGGGCATAAAATTGGCGGAATCAGAGGAGCTTTATCTGCGATGATTGGCGTTTCGCTTCCAACCTTTTTAATTGTCCTCTCTTTAGGAGTGTCTTATTTTTACCTGGATGATAATCCAAAGCTAGAAGCTGCCTTTGTATCCATCCGTGTTACCATTGTAGCCATCATTGTGTATGCCGCCATTAAAATAGCAAAAACAGCTATATTTGATAAGACCACATTTTTCATTATGGCCGCAGGGGTACCAGCACTGTTTTTTATCCATCCAATTATAGCCATCTTTCTTGGGGCGATTACGGGATTAATCTTCGTTTCCCTTAAGACGAAATTAGGCTACATAATTGAAATGAAGAATGGTAAGGAAGAAGATCCCGCCAATGACCCTGAATATTACATGGGTGCCGGTATTTAAGAATAAGGAGGTGAACGGAATGGTGTTGTTGGAACTTTTTCAAACCTTTTTTATCATGGGGTTTGTCTCATTTGGCGGTGGTTACGCAATGATCCCTATTATTGAATCAGCAGTAACAGAATATGGCTGGATGTCTTCAGAACAGTTGACGAATATCATTGCAATTGCTGGTATGTCTCCTGGACCCGTTGCTTCTAATAGTGCCATTTTAATAGGTTATACAGCAGCAGGCATTAGCGGTGCTATTGTATCTGCCATAGCTATATTACTTCCTTCGCTAATCTTAGTGATTAGTGTTGCAGCCTTTTTCTTAAAATTGCACCATAATCCAGTGGTTGAGAAAATGTTTTATGGCTTAAAACCTATAGTAACGAGTTTAATTATCTTTGCTGCCATTAAATTTACTTTAGCCAATAACCTGGTTACCATCGATTTATCCTTCCGTTCGATAAGCTTAGTCATCATCTTTGGACTATCCCTATTTGCCTTATTAAAACTTCGGTGGAATCCAGTTTATGTCATTCTACTTTCCGGCTTGGTGGGTGTAGCCTTTTATTCTTAAAAATAGGCTGTGTTAAATTTGTCTGTTGATTAACGATCCAGACACTTCGCGCACCTTAGGGCGGTACGGGGAGCCTCCTCGGCGCTAAAGCGCCTGTTTGGTCTCCCCTGCACCGTCCTCCCCCAGGAGTCTTCGTGCCTTCCGTACAAATCAACAGAGTGCAAATATCAACAATTTGCTTTAACACAGCCTAAAAATAAAAAAGTGGCAATCGCCACTTTTTCATAGATACATAGATATTTGTTTTAGCTTGTCCTTCTTTAATGTGTAAAAATAAACCGGTCTGCCAATTCCATAAGTTAATGACTCCTCAAGAACTCCCAGCTGGGTTAGATATTTCAAGTATTTTCGTACAGACACTCTGGAAATATAGGTACTTTCGGCAATTTCGTCCGTTGAAAAAAGGGTTCCTTCCTTTGATTTAATCACATTAATAATGTTCTGCAGTGTACTATTGGTTAATCCTTTAGGCAAAGTCTGCATTAATTCCCCAGAAGCCCTCTGATCACCATGAAGAATTCTATCATCTAAATCTTCCTGATTAAGTACTTGTTTTCTTTCAAATAAGGCAGATTTACCTTTATATTTCTCCATTGCCTGACTAAACCGCTCAAACTCAAATGGTTTGATTAAATAATCTGCTACTCCAAGCCTTAACGCTGTTTGAATTTTTTCTGTATCAGCTGCAGCTGTGATGAGAATGACATCGACAGGCATCTTTTGTTTTCTAATAAAATGAAGCAGTTCAAGACCATTCAAACCTGGCATATAGACATCAAGCAAAATGAGGTTAACCTTTTCCTTTTCAAGAAACTCTTTGGCGTCCTTTACGTTATGAACAATGCCAGATAAACTAAACCCTTTTATTTCTTTTAGATATCGTTTGTTAAATTCCGCTACCATCGGGTCATCTTCAACGATCAGAACCTTAATCATGATTTCCCCCCTTAACCTCATATGGAATGGTTATATGGATCTCTGTACCAAGCAAAGATTTAGAATCAATGGTCATTTCCCCGTCTAAGTTTTCAATGCTTTTTGTAACGAGATAAAGGCCAAAACCACGGTTTTCCCCTTTTGTGGAATACCCTTTTTCAAGTACGT
>JAPSKD010000009.1 GCA_031177865.1 Bacillus sp. (in: firmicutes)
AAATTGGACGAATGATATCAGGTGTCGAAATAACCGATCTGACCAGGCAGCACGCCGAGGAATTATTGCAGCTTGCCCGGTTGATGAAAACTCCTACATGAAAAGCTATCCAAAAAGGGATAGCTTTATAATTGATTATCTATGTATCAGGAGCCTTCAAAACCTTGATGCTAAAGGGAATTGAAGGCTCTGTAATTTTCTTGGTTATGGGCTTGTTGACGGTTTGTTGACGGAATTTTTATTTTGGGGCAAATTTATCAAAATGTTGGACCGTATCCTCGATTATTTTCTTAGTTACATGTCCATATGTATCAGCTGTGATTCTAAAACTGGAATGACCAGCTCTTTTTTGGATGGCCTTAATATTGGCCCCTGCTTCTATCAATAAGGTTACCATGGTATGACGTAAGTCGTGAAGTCTAATTCTCTTAATGTCATGCTTTTTAATAAACTGCAGCCATTTTTGTGTGGGAGAGTTATAGTACAGTGGTTCTCCAAACCCTGCATGAAATAAATACTCATGTTCTCCCCCCTTCCACATGTCGCCTGTAGCCTCTTTTTCCTCCTGCCATTGGTTAAGGTACTCTTTAAGTTCTTCCATGTACCAGAAGGGCATTTTAATCGTCCTGGGCTTACTCGACTTGGTAGGGCGTACTAATGCTTCACCGTTCACCGTTAAAGGAATATTTTTAGTCACTGATAGGGTGTTTTCATCAAAATCAATATCTGATACCTCTAAAGCAACTAATTCCCCTCGTCTCAATCCACCGATAAGAGCAGTTAAGAAACACATTTTCCACATGATCGGTTCCTGGTTCAACAGTTCAATTAGATGAGCAGCCTCATCAGAATCAAAGAATAACATTTCTTTTTGAGGATTCTTAGGCTTCTTGACACCATCCATAGGATTAGTTTTAATAAGCCTCCATTCCAAGGCTTTTCCAAAAATACTTTTTAATATCTTATGCATGTATCCAATTGTCCCAGGAGACAATGCATCATCTTGTTTATCTTTTCGGGCACCAGGTCTGCTTAGACGATCTAAGAAGTTAATGATTTGAATCGTCTTTATTTGGCTGATCTGTTTTTCTCCAAAAGCGGGAAGGATATGATTTTTCAAATGATGATTATAAACCTTCAAGGTAGTAGGGGATAAATTTTTCTCCCCATGTTTCTCTCGCCATTCTTGCACAAAATTTTCGAACAACATTTTGTCTGGGGCAATATATTCCCCGGCTTCTACCTCAATTTTAAATTTTAGTAATTCCTCATTTAGATAATCATTTAACCGTTTCTTTGTTTTAAGTAAAGCTTTATCCTCAACCTTTATGGTTTTAGTCCGCCTTAGGCGTCTACCTTTGGAGTCATACCCGATTATGACTGTTAGCAAAAATGATTTATCTCCGCGCCTTTGAATGCTGGCCAAAGGTATCCCATCCTTTCATATTAATAATTCTTTATGATCAAATATGAACCATGAAGTCTTTTATGGTATAACTCCAACCGTTTTTCGGCGAAACCTAGAGTTACATTAAACATATTTCCGATATAGTATTTTGCTTCTTTGTTATTTTCCGGTAAATCCAGTTTGAGCAGCATAAATGTCGGAACACAAAAGTGATACGCAAACAGGTTAGCCTGGTATTCCTGCAACTCAACAAATGGTTTGGGCATAATCAGTTGGTTACCTTCATGCCTTAGTGCGTGGCATAACTCATGTCCAAAATCTTGCCATTGCTCTTGCTCAGTTAAACGCTTGTCAAGTATAACTTCATCTAGATAAAACCGGCTGGAAATGTCTTTGTAATTTACAAACAAACCAAGACGATTAGCAATGTCATGAAGATCTAGCTGATGCGGGTGAATAATATCCAAGGAATAATAGAAATTTTTTATCCAATCTTCAAGCAATGTTGTTTGATATTTCATAATTGTCCACCTTATAGAATGTATGTTCGATAGAAGGCTTGAATAAAAGCCCATCGAAAAAGGGCCTAGTTAATGATTAAATCTATTTTTTATCTCGTTCTTTAATAAACTCCCAAAACCTAATTAACTCCTCAATCTTCTCTTCTGGTGCCTCCATTAAATCTTTAAAGAAAATTTGTTTCTTTGGATCCAACAGCTCTTTCCACATTTCATCGGAGGAACCTTGCTGATCTTCACCAGTCAAAAGGTAATCAATACTCACTTCGAAGATATTGGCGATTTTTTTTAGAATTTCATAATCGGGTTGTCTCTTATTTATTTCGTAATGAGCATATGTCCCTCTAGACATTTCAAGTTTTTTTGCCATATCCTCTTGGGTCCAATTCCGATTATTTCTCAGTTTTCTTAATCTATCTCCCAGCATAATAGTTCCTCTTTTCAGTCTAAGTACCCAAATTATACTGTAGCAAAAAGCTACATTAAATATTTGTAGCGAAAAGATACAAATATACTTGACTGTAGCAAAACGCTACTGTATATTTAGTTTATAAAGTAGCAAAACGCTACAAAAGCGAGGTGATAAAATGAATCCGAGAACATGGTTACAAAGTGAAAGGTCTGCAGCCAACAAGACTCAAGAGGATGTTGCAAACGCTGCTGGAATCAAACGCCCTTATTATTCACAGATTGAATCTGGTGTAAGAAGACCAAGTGTAGATGTTGCTAAAAAGATTGCTGGATTCATTGGATTTGATTGGGTGCTTTTTTTTGATAATAAATGTAGCGAAAAGCGACAAAAATCTAATTCGGCTTAGAAAAACTCAATTTGTAAGGGGTTGATAATTTGAAACGATCAACGATTACTGCGCAGGAAGCGGCAGATTATATCGGAGTTCACATTGACACCATTTACACGATGGTCCGTCAAAAGGAAATTCCACACATAAGAGTCAGGCGAAGAATCCTTTTTAAAGTTGAATCGATTGACGCCTGGCTCCACCAGCAGGAAATCAACAGTTGTAAGGAAGCTATCTAACTTAATTTTAATGCCAAATCATGTCGCAATTATAGAAGGCAATTGGGACAAACAAGGGGGAAATTATAATGGCCATCGGACAGAAATTAGCCGAGGCGAGGGACAGAATGAACATCACCCAGGAACAACTCGCTTTAGGTATAAATTACTCTACTTCAGCGGTAGGAAAGTGGGAGAAAGAAAGCCGACGGATGCCAAAGCACATGTTTTCGCAGGTTGCTGAAACGGTTGATGACGTCGAATTCTATTTCGAAACATGGAGTGAAGCAGCTGGGGAAGTGGCTATCCCATTTTTCAATGGAGACCACGTAGATCATCATCCTTCTAGCATGGCTTTCTTAGTTAAGAAGGAAACAAGTGAAGCAATTGATCAAATCAACCGGGTTTGCTGGGCCAAGCCCATACATACACGAACAGACACCGAGAAAGAAGAAATACAGCGCTTAATCTTCGAATTGTTAGATGCAGCGGCCAGCACTATTAATTTAGTAGCAATTGTATGTCGCGAATACAGATTTTCAATGAGGAAGATTTTCCAACAGTGGCGCATCACATTAAAAGCACGGAGGTTACAAAAATGAATAGAGAGCAGTTTTTACCGAAAGATGCCAGGCAAGTGGTCATAGAAATAAGAGCAGCCAAGGATTGTATTAGTCGTAGTGAGTTTGCACTTATGAATGGGGATTTAGAATCTGCTGAATTATTTGCAAGAGATTTTATCAAGTCGGTGAGGGTGCTCAAGAAGTTAGAGCAGGAAAGAGAAGAGATCGATGCCATGATTAGCAATCTAGAATTCTTGTTGAAAAACAAAAAAGCCGGAATGGTGGTGTTAGTGAAATGAGTTTTGTCCTATCAGCAAGCAAGTTAATGAAAGCCAGTCAGGTAAGGGAGCTTTGCCAGCAAATGAAAAACAATCCAACGCTCTTACTTTTAGTTGAAGCAGAAGCTAAAGAAAAGCTGTCCCTAAAAAAAGAAAAAGCAGCCAGCTAATTGGAATAGCTTACTGCCCAGAAAAATACGTCTAAATATATTTTATCATCCATACGATGATGCGGCAAGGTTCATGTTTGCCGCGATGAGTCGGGGGTTTCTCATCTCCCATATAGCCCATCTTCCCCTGACTCATCGCGGTGCATATGAGCACCAAATACATAGAGAAGGGAGGTTCAAATATGCGGGACCATCCTGTAGTCGAGCAAATACAAAAAAATGGTTTTCCTAACATGGTTGCTCAACCAGAACATGCAGGAATTGATTATTTCGGTTTTGAGATTCTCAATGGTGATTGCATCGTGGAATATGGTGGTGAAATCATCCTTAAAGAGAACCTGGAAAGATTCTTGCAAGAAGAGTTGGGATTCAACTTTAAAACCGCATGAAAAAGACCCCTGTTCGCAGCAGGAGTCAGTTGTTAAACAAATTTAATTAACGTGATTGTAACATCTTTTAAAAATTGAATCAATAGGGGGCTAATCCATGGCAATAAACCAAAAAGCAATTCCTACAAGGGATATGAGCCGTTTTGAATGGCTGCAGGAGCGTGCAAAAGGAATCGGCGGCAGTGATGCTGGAATTATCCTTGGATTGAATAAATACCGTACTGCTTTTGAGTTATGGCTCGAGAAAACAGGCCAAGTCGAACCAGTTGAAATTGATAACGAAGCAATCTACTGGGGCAATGAGATGGAGAATGTAGTTGCTAAAGAATTTGAAAAGCGTACCGGGAAAAAGGTACGTCGAACAAATTTCATGTACAGCCACCCGGAGCTTCCTTTTATAAAAGCTAATGTGGACAGGTTGGTTGTCGGAGAATCAGCAGTCCTTGAATGCAAAACTGCCAGCGCTTACCTTGCGAAAGATTGGGAGGCGGATGAGGTCCCGGCTACTTACCTGGTGCAGATCCAACATTACTTAGGTGTGACAGGTAAGGAAAAAGGATATATCGCGGTGCTAATCGGCGGGAATCGCTTCATCTGGAAAGAAGTTGAGCGTGATGAGGAGCTTATCAACATGATTTTCGAAGCTGAGAAGCATTTTTGGGAATATCATGTCCAACAATTTAATGCACCTGAGCTCGACGGATCCAGTGCAGCTGAACAGTATCTCAAAGAGAAATACGACAAGGCAGAAGCCAATAAGGAGATTGTCCTTCCTGGTGAATACAAGGACCTACTTACTCGCTATGAGCAGGTCAAGAATGACGAGAAGCTCGTAAAAACTGTCAAAACAGAGATTGAGAACAAAATTAAAGCTGAGCTAAAGGACGCTGAAACAGGCATAACCGATAGCTTCCTAGTTTCTTGGAAAAACCAGATACAAAACAGGGTTGATACAAAAGCGCTAAAAGAAAAGTTCCCGGATATCTATAAGCAAGTAATTAAAGAAACCAGCTTCCGTAAATTCGCAGTGAAGGAGATTAACTAATGGCCACAAATTCAGCTCTCAAGAACCAATTAGCAAATAAACAGACTACAGAGGCGAAGCAGGTTTCTGCTCAGTCTCTAGGCCTGAAAAACCTTTTAAATGCCCCAACGATGCAAAAGAAATTTGAACAGGTGCTAGCTAAAAAAGCTCCTCAGTTTATGGCATCCATTCTAAATCTATACAACGGTGATCCAGGATTGCAGAAGGCGGAGCCAATGTCTATTGTGTCTAGCGCCATGGTTGCAGCCTCATTGGATTTACCAGTTGATAAGAACTTGGGTTATGCATGGATTGTTCCATTTTATGATAGCAAGAAAGGACATTCAGCAGCACAATTCCAGCTTGGATATAAAGGCTACATTCAATTGGCTTTGCGGACCGGCCAGTATAAATCCATAAATGTAATAGAGGTCAGGGAAGGCGAACTTATCAAATGGAATCGTCTTACTGAGGAAATCGAGCTCGATCTAGAGGCTGCCAAAAGTGAAAAAGTGATTGGTTATTGCGGGTACTTCAAGCTGGTGAACGGCTTTGAAAAAACGGTCTACTGGACCAGAGACCAGGTGGAAGCTCATCGGATTAAACATAACAAAATGAAGGACAAGAAGGCCTTAAATAATGTATGGAAATCTGATTATGATGCAATGGCAATGAAAACAGTGTTAAGAAACATGCTTGGAAAGTGGGGAATCCTCTCTATTGAAATGCAGAAAGCAATTACTGAGGATGAAAACGCTGAGCGTGAGGTTAAGGATATTACGGATGAGGCGAACGAAGTAGAGGACGCAAACATCATCGACGTCTCCTTTGAGGAACAGGAAGGTACTGCAGAAGGGGAAATCATTGATGCCCCACCAAATAAAAAGCCTTCTGCCCAGGATGCTATGGATATTGATTTTGAATGATAGACGGCAACTTTAAAACTAATGTCCTTCTCCCGGCATGGATCTGGGAGAAGGCAACTGATAAAAACCACTTAAAGCAGCTTGTACTAGAGTATATGTCCCGGTATCCGGATTATGTAGTAAAGAAAATTAGAAACGGCTTTGCAATATGTGAGAGGAAGTGAACGCTTTGCAAGGGTGGGTAAGCATCCATAGGAAAATAATGTACAACCCAGTATGGCATGATCCAAAATTATTGAAACTGTGGATGCTGTGCCTGCTGGAAGCTTCACACAAGGAACATGAGCAATTAGTAGGCAGACAGATTGTAAAACTGGAGCCAGGTGAGTTTGTGACAGGGAGATTTGCCCTTGCCGAGGCCTACAATTCAGGCATGAAAAAGAACGAAAAAGTGAATGAAAGAACGCTTTGGAGATGGATGAAAACTCTGGAAGATGGCGATTTTTTGACCATCAAATCAACGACAAAATATAGCGTTATATCAATAAAAAACTGGAATCTTTATCAACCAAGTGACCAGCCAGTGTCCAACAAACGTCCAGCAAATGTCCATCAAGTGTCCACAAACAATAATGGTAATAATGGTAATAATGAAAATAAAAAAGATACTACTACAACTACGGAAAATTCAGTTCAGCTTTTTGAAAAATTACTCTGCAGGTTGTCTCCAAATCAGATGGCAATCCTTTATAAATGGCAGGATGATTTCGGTGGACAAGCTGACATTGTAAACGAAGCTATCACGATTGCTGACAACAAAAACAAGCGATATTTCGGATTTGTTGAGTACCTGTTAAAAGAGTGGTCAAACAATAAATTGGATTCATTAGATAGAGTGAGAGCTTACGAGCAAGAGAAGTTCAATAAACAAACTAATGTACGTCCCTTTGCTAGAAAAGGGCGGTCCATATTCGAACAAGGCGAAGAAAGCAAGAGGAGACAAGGTGCTCTTAAACCTCAAACTTCTGAACAACTTGAACGCATTAAAAAGATGGAGGAGGGATTACCATATTAACTTTAGGTCAATTGCTCGGAAATGGACGAATGGAGAGCTTACTGTTTAACGTTCGTCCGGATCTTAAAGAACAAACGGATGAAGTTAAGATAAAAAAATTCCAGTGCTCCAAATGCGGGGAGATGACTCTTGATGGTTGGGAGTACAGAATCGGTGATCAAGTAGAGTGCTTAACGGCAGCTCAACAGTGTAACAGCTGCGGAACGAAAGAATTAAGTCGTAAGGTAACTGAAGAACTTTTCCAGAAAAGAACGGATTCATTAATCGCTAACTGGTGGATGTTACTTGAGGATGAAAAGGCCGGCTTTAAAAATTACACTCCGGTCAACAAATGCACAACAGAGGCTAAAGAAAAAGCCATTTCATATACTCAGGCCTTTAGTCAAAACTCTCTTAGTGAAAAGAATCTTCTAATGATGGGCAATCCAGGCACAGGCAAAACTCATTTATCAAAAGCTATTGCAAGAACCTTGAAGGCTAGAGGTTTTAAGGTAGGATACCTATCCTCAGTTGACCTTTTCAATAAAATAAAAGCAACGTTTGATGGTGGATCGGCAGAAAAGGTATTTGATGAAATGAAGAAGCTCGATTTGCTTGTGATTGATGATGTTGGAGTAGAGACCACGAAAATCAATGATGTTAGCTGGACGGTTAGAACATGGACGGAAATCATTGATGTCCGCCTTGGAAAGCCAAACATATGGACAACCAACCTTGACGATAGCCATTTAGGTGAAGTCGTTGGACAGCGTGCTTTTTCCAGAATGTATGAGGATACAAGGTTTATAGATTTGTTTACGGATGATTACAGAAAAAGAAAATCAATCAGTTAGGGGAAAGAACATGTGTAATTTATGCGGTGGAACTCATGTTGTCCATACAGAAAACGGATATGCGGCAGGCTTTCATACCTGCCCGAATTGCGGCCATATGACAGCTCCAGAATGGCAGGAATACATGAATATGGTTGATCAGAAAATTCTTGCAGCTGAAATTATCTTTGTCGGAAAAGGAGCTTAACAATGGAGCAGAAATTAAAGCAAATTATTGCCTCATATGGTCGCGGCCGGATGAAGGTGGACGATATCAATTGGCTCATTTGCAAAGTCAGGGAGTTGAATGGTGAAGTTGAACGGTTGCAGGCCTTGGAAAAAGCTTTAGAAGTAAATAAAAAGCGATGTGAGGTGCAAGGATGGGGATCTTGCTAGAAGCAGTTAATAGCAGGAAGAGAGTAAGTCGCAAAACGCCTTTGGAATTGAAAATAGAGTATGTCCTGAGCGAATTGAAAGCTATGAATGTCACTGTCTCCCGGTCCGGTAAGCCCATCGAACAGCTGAGCTATGAAGCCCTCAAAGAAGAATGGGTATTCGCAACCATCTGCACCATTGATATTACAACAGATGCCAACAAGTGGTACTGAAAGGAGAATTTATATGGGTAATGTAAAGCCCGTTACGAAATGCCCGCAATGCCAGGAGATTGGCGTTGTAGTGGGGCACACAAGAAGCTTAATAAAACTTGAATGTCCTTCTTGCACTCAAACTTGGAACACCTTATCAAAACTGTGCAGGGATTGCGGAAAGCCCAACTGGTACTTTGTGGATGGTCCATGTATCAAGTGTTACTCGGAGATGTACAAGTCCTCATGAGTGGCAGAAGTAGTGAGCAAGCATATCACATGCCTAGGAAAAACCGGGTGATCGTTCTCGAGGATATGAACTTCATTTGGGATGAATGGGAGCTTGAAGAGCTTGCTCAATGCTGGAAGAAGGGTGTCAACATATACAGGCTCGCAGAACGGTATGAGCGGGATCCTGATGAGGTCCTGCTGGCCCTCATGCATTTAGCCAGGGAGGACAGAATTAAGCAGCGTGATAAGGGTTTAAGAGGAGTGTCGGTTTAGATGGATTTAACTAAGGCTGTTTGCAAAATGGTGGTCGCTGAACGAGCCAGACAAAATGAAAAGTGGGGTCTTCAACGTCATGATTATGGAATCTGGCTGACAATACTGGTGGAAGAGGTCGGAGAAGTCGCCCAGGCTATGCAAAAGAATAAGGGATGGGGGAAAGATTCGGATGCTTCTAATCTCTATGAAGAATTAATTCATGTTGCTGCAGTTGCCGTTGCGATTGCAGAACAGGTCAAGGAGGAGAGCGATGCGCACCTGGAAAAATTCCCGTCCTAAAACGCTGAGGAAGGTCGTATATGCTCTTACTGAAATCGGGCTAAACAAGAATATCGTAGCTCATGAAGAGCGTGGATGGAAACAGGCTAGCGAGGTTAAGGAATATCAATATGGGATTGGAGTCCTAATGGAGTTTCCGATTAAAAATAAGGAGGTAACAGCATAATGCCAAATTGGGCAGAGGGTTCATTAAAAATCAGAGGTACAAGGGCAGATATTAAGGCACTTTTATTAGGGGCGTTGGAGCCGGTGCAAAACTCGGCGGGTTGGTTATCGCATATGTTAGGAGGACCAGAGCCCGAGCCAACAAAAGCTGAAATAACCGAGGATGAATGGAATTTAACCATGGAAGCGCCCGAGGGGTTTTATATTAAGGATTGCCGCCGGGCGTTTGTTGGTAATATCAATTGGTATTTTGATGATATGCACACCGAGATTTTATCCATTGGGGATTTTAGAATAGCATGGGGCGTTGATGCAGAACGTTTTGCCGAGTTGTCCAAGCATTACAACGTTGATATTAAAATTTATGTATTTGAACAAGGGATGGAATTTAACCAGGATATTGAGATTCACAAGGGCCAAATTATCAGAAATCAAGAAATCCAATTTAAAGACTACGAATGGGAATGCATTTTTCCTAACTTGGGAGGTTGATGACATTGATCTGTCCAGTATGCAATCGGCAACTTAAGAGCGCAAAAAGCATTGCCCGCGGTATGGGCCCGGTTTGTGCCAGGAAGCTTGAAAACCTGCAGGACAACCATGATAAGAACCAACTGAAGATGGAGTTGAAGCAGCAGGATGGCAATGAACAAGTACGGCAATAAGAAAGCTGTGGTTGATGGCATAGCGTTTCAAAGTATTGCTGAAAGCAAGTATTACGAACAGCTTAAATGGCTGAAGCAGGCGAAACAAATAAAGGATTTTAAGCTACAACCACGGTTTCTTTTGCAAGAATCTTTCAAAAAGAACGGAAAAACATTCAGGAAGATTGAGTATGTAGCAGATTTTGAGGTTCATAACCTGGATGGAACAGTTGAGATCATAGACGTGAAGGGGCATGAAACTAAGGAATTCATCCTCAAGAAAAAATTGTTCGAAAGGCTCTATCTTAATTCCCTTAAGGTTGTCACCTTAGACGATTCATTTGGCTGGATCGAGCTCGAGGAACTAAAGAAACTCAAAAGAAAGGGGTGTAAGCTTAGTGGTCAACAAACAAAAGCAAAGAAGGCGGTTAGGAAAGTCAATTACCCGGAGGCGCAAAGAAATAAACAGGGATAGGCTTTCCGTTTCCTGGAGGAACCTTTTCGTAAAATCTGGTGTTTTGAATGGGTAAAGCGCTCAGGAAGATGCAGAGGGGGAAGGCTCCTTCTCCCCTGCGTAAAGAACCTTTACAAGCTGAACTGATGAAATCCTTCAATAAGGGAGTTGAAGCAGGAGCTAAGCACCAGCGAGAGTCAGATATAGTCCACTTGGTTAAATGGCTTGAACAACTGGAAGAAGTACCAGGCATAGGGGAGAAAACAGCAAGCAAAGTGACGAGATATTTCTTAGAAAACTTTGGTGTGAAATAGTGCGGTTTCGAACCGAATGCGAAGTTTAATCCGAAAGCTCGTCTAAAATGATGGTCAGTAGGATCAATAAAATTCTTATTAATTTATCGTCTGTAACAACTCTTAAAAGCACAGCTAAAACAATTTTAGGGATTTGATGTTTCCCGCTTTTCATAACCACGATTATTTCTAATAAAGAGATAACAGCACTCATAATTTGGTCTTTTTCATTAGTATTCATAGCGACTTTCCCTTCATTTTTTATTAGTGTATTTTTAAGACATTTTATAGGTTCCTAATTGAGCGAGAAGAAGGGACAAGTCACAGTATTGTTAATGAATAGTCCGAATAAATGTGAACCAAAATGCGACATAACGAAAAAGAGACAAGCGCACAAAGGCGCTTGGTCTAGGAGAAGAATTGTGTTCAGTCATTATAAAGTATGCATGAATTTTTGTTTTGCAACGGACAAGTGCAAAAAAAGGGCCCCAAAGAAGGGGCTTAAAAGAATGTATGCATTAAGGAAAATGAACCTTAAAAGATTATATTCATCATTTGAAGTTTTAACCCCATTAATTTCAACAAAAAACCCAACCTTAGGGTTGGTAAGGGCCAAGACTTAATAAGAAAAAGTAATGTAGAGAGATAGCTTAATACTTTATATTCAGCTTGTCTGAATGAGTGCAGACATTTGTTACGCAGTTCGAACAAAAAGCGCAGGTGAGCCGAATGAATGCTTTAGATGAATTGAAAGCAGCTGTTAAAGGTGATTCGAAACTTGAGGGTCTTGTGAAAGAAGAGGAGCAAATGTATATCTTAACTGGCAAAAAGCTCGCTAAGCTCAAAAAGAAATGCACCAGTTCAGCGAAACCCGTGCACCAGAAAAGAGAAAGGAGATGACTTTTATTGAAGAACAAATATGAAATTCATGGGGAAACTACAGCGATATTCCTTAAAAGAAGAAACGGAGATACCCTTTGTACTTTCATTGACACTGCTGATTTAGAGAAATTAGATAGTTTTCCAGGTACTTGGTTTGCAAATTATAACAAAAAGACCAGTTCTTATTACGTAATGGGGAATATCAAAAAGGAAGATGGCAAAAGAACTTTAATTGGAATCCATCGTTTCATCATGGAGCCATCAAGCGATAAACTTGTCGATCATAAAGACAGAAACACACTGAATAACAAAAAAAACAATCTAAGGATAGCGACCTTAGCTGAGAATAATCAAAACACAAGGAGGCAAAAAAACAATACTTCTGGGGCAAGAGGGGTTACTTGGGCGTCTCATCAAAAAAAATGGAGAGCGTATGTAAAGTACGAAGGTAAGAATCACTATTTTGGTTACTACGATACTGTTGAAGAAGCTGCAAATGCCGCAAAAGAAGGCAGAAAAAAGCTGTTACCCTTTGCAAATTAAAAAAAGCCCCATTACAAGGGGCGGACCAGGACCCTCCTGGCTTAGAAATTTGTCAGTAACAACATTCTACCACAGGGGGTCTCCTAGTGAATATAGAGAAAATGATTGCTGAGATTGATCTTATGAAAGATGCCACATATATCGTAAAAGACGGCCGCCTTGTACTAGTCGATACCCCTCCTAAAGGGTACGGTAAACAAGTTATTTCCTGGCAATCCGGCAAGCCTTCACACTTTGAAGTTAATTATACGAATAAGTTGTAGACAATGGATTACTTAAACGCCTTTTGATATTCATAGATAAAGTAATCTAATTCTGTACTGGTTTTGATCGTTTTAACATGATTAAATCCAAATTTTAAAGCAGTATTATACATTTCCAACCTTAAATACTCTATATACATTAAAAGTTCATTTGAATCTAAAATAGGTACTTTTTTTTCCATTATATTTCCTCAATTACGAAATTTAGTAAAATCACAAATGTAATATTACCAATTTATTGAAATAGAGTACAAAACATTTTTTCGATTGATAGCTATTGATAAAGTAGATGGTATGGGAGTAGAAAACTTAACTGTGATTAAAAAAATTTTTCCACAAAAGAAAAAACAACAAGAAATATGCTACTTAGAGATTCTTGAAGGTCCAGAGGCTGAGTGTCTATTTATCTAATTGGTTACTATTCATCAGGCTGCTCACTAAGAAAAAGGGCTGTACTTAAAAGATTAATATCAATGGATATTTGTTCTTTAATTTCATGATTCTCGCATTGGGAGTAATCGTCCAACAACCGTTTAAGTTCGCGACAAATAAGATCAATTTGATCCATGATATATATCCTTCCCGTATTTGGTAGTGTTACAAGTATGTAACAATATTTCTATCAACGAAAGGATTTCGACAAAAGAAGTTAAAAAAAGTGAAAAAGCATTTTTAGTTTCTCCTTTATTTGTCTTAGTTCGAGAAAAAATTAAATAAATAAGTCTACTGGAACAACCAGGGACACTGAATGAGCGCTCCGGCGTTTGTTTGGTGTCCTTTTTAATTTGATTGGGGTCAAATGATGAAGGTTACGATTCGGGAGCAGCTAAAGAGTAAGGTCATACCAAAACAGGATGAGAACAAGACGGAGAAGCTTTCAGACAGCGATTTACGGTATTTGACGGGTCAAAAAATGCCGAGGTATTCCAGAGGCCGTGGCGGGACTTTCCGCCAGAAAGGGTGATGGCATGAAGTCCGCAATTTTGGGGTTAGATAGTGAGTTTGATTCCCTTAGCAATGCACTTCTGCAGAAGCTTATTGGGTTACGAAAGATTGAAGAGACCACTCAAAATGAGTTTTTCAGGCAGAGGGAGCAGCTGGATAGCATTAGATCTTCATGGACTACTGTTTTTGATACTCAAAAGCCCAGCCAAGTAATGTTGAATAAACCAAGAAATATGGTCAGGAAGGTGATTCGATGAACCAGAAAGAAATCGAGAATATCCTAAAGGATTATCATTGGATAATTAACTCTATAAAAATATTGAATGATTCCATGAAAGATGCTGGGGAAGGGTTAACAGCTCAATACGGTATCGAGGCAACCATGCCGAAAGCTCAGGGAACGACCGGGGATCCGATTTATCGAGAGGTTGTACGAAGGGAAAAACGACATAATGTTATTGATAAGTACAAAACCAAGATTTCGATAATCCAGGATCGAATTCACTTAATTAAGGATGATCGTGAAATCGAAGTGCTTCATTGGCTGCTGGAAGGTAAGAGTTATCGGTGGATTGCAATGCATATGGGGTTATCACATTCACACATTAGAAGGCTCAGAGATAGCATTGTTGATAAATTATGCGAATCAAATGTTCCAAATGTTCCAAACGGCACAAAATTGCTGCATCATAAATCAGCATGCTAAACTTAAAGGCAGGTTCGGGGAGGCAGTTAAACAAGCTGTCTCCTCTTTGTTTGGTCCTGTGTGTCACCTTACGGTGTTCATTATGTATTATCTAATTATTTATATTTGCCGTAGAGTCAGAGTTTTCACTCTGCTCCTGTGGCTTCCCTCTAGGACCATGGCTAACGACTGATTTATTAGGAATACTTAAGGATTAAGATTAACAGGATCATGAAAATAATTATTTGCTCCATAAGAACACCTTCTTCCTTCAGGAAATTGAAGAAGGCCACATGATATTACCCATTTAGTATATGCACATTTTTAAAAATTGGCATTTGGACTTTGTTGTAATAGAAGGAATTTACTTCATTCTCCCGAAATATGTAAGAAAAAAGGAGATGAGGACAAATGGAGCAGGTTACAGAAAAATTGATTTGCTCTGAATGTAATTGTGAAATCGTCGATGAGGCTGAGTTTATGGATAATGATGGGGTGTGCGATGAGTGTTACAGCATCCCAATTAAAAAGAGGCGTGGCCTGAAAATATAGCAGGAAAACATCTCCTTTTGTCGAAATTAGACTAAGGGAGATGGTAAATAATGACTTCAGTATTAAGTTATTGTAATGAAAAATTATCAATTATTATGACCGATACTAGACTTAATTTTGGAAAGTATCAAGAAGGTGGATATGATGACAAAACTGTTAAACTAACTAACATTCCAACCTTGGGTTGGGCTGCAGGGGCAGGATTTCATGATTTTATCGAAAATTTTCATGATTTATTGTCTAACACAATTATCAAGCAAACCGGCGACGTAGGTACAGTCTATAAAAATGCATTAAATAGGACTATTGCTGAAAGCCCAAGTTACACAGATGATATAGAATCAAGTGTTGGGATTGCTTCTTGGGTAGCTGCTAATTTCAAACAAGTGTTTATGCGTATAGGTATATTTTCTTATAAACACATTGGTTATGAAATGGGTCTAGTAAAACCTGGGGAGATAGATATCGTGTATCCGGGTGACTATCTCGAAAATCCGAAAAAAGTAGAATTGCTAAAGGAAAGATTCAATGTTAATGTAGGCGAGGATTTAGAATTTGTTCAGATATTGGACAATATGCTAGAAATTTTCAACTTCATTGCTAATGATTCAATTTATGTTAGTTCTTTTTGTGATATAGGTATTTTGCTACTGGTGGAAAACCAACCTGTAAAATTATCTATCAGTGGTAAGGTATTAGATATTTTAAATGATTTACGAAATGGAGTAATTGAAAATCGTTTACAAGTAATTGAATAGCACCTGCATCCTTCGGGGTGCTTTTTTATTGAAGGAAAAACCCTTACTTTTGTCGAAATGAGTAAAAGAAAGGGGAAAAATTGATGAATTTTGAGTCTAAACACTTGGTGAGATGGGGAATACCCGGTTGGATTTTTATATCCTGGTTGGCACTTTACTTTGTATTGGCTGATTATGATTATTTTACAAAACGAATGAATATAAACGATTTAGGAAAATTAGTAGCTGTCTTTGTATCTTTAGGGATTTTAGGTGTTGTAATAGGATATATAATTCACCAACTATATTTTGGGATCAATTGGGTTCTATCTAAGAATCGTGTTTTTGATCATACATTAGAACGAGTTGAAAAGTTCAATGCTCCAAAAAATTGGGGAAAAAATGATAAAAGGGATTACTTTTACTTTGAATTTTATTGGCATAAGGAATTACTAAAGTTAGATAAAGACACAAGAGATTACATTATAGAAAGATATCGGTATTTACTTTCAACTATTCATGGATTAGGAACTACGGTACTTAGTCATATTTTAGTTTTTGGTGTTACAATTGGGATTGCTTTATTTAACTATGGCATTTTAGATATACCGTGGTCCTTATTATTTATAAATATCTTGCAGTTGTTAATAGCTTTAGTTATCTTTGGTAACTTTGTTTATTACTCAGCAAACCTAAGCTATTTGCAAGGATACTTTCTAGATTCAATTACTAAAAATGAAATAAGTTCAGAAAAGGCACCTTCATAGGTGCTTTTTCTATGCCCAAAACAACTCAAATATAAAGGGGGTGGCGGTGATGGGGTTTGGCTGAGAATCATGTAAAAGCCGAAAAAGATTATATAAAAGGCATGAAATACAAAGACATTGCTGAGAAATATGGAGTGTCGATAAATACAGTTAAGTCATGGAAAAAGCGTTATGAGTGGAGCCGAGAAAAGGGTGCACCCTCTAAAAAAGGTGTGCACACAAAAAAGCGAGGGGCTCCTAGAGGTAATAAAAACGCACTTGGCAATAATGGCGGGGCTCCACCGGGCAACCAGAATGCAATCACACATGGATTCTTTTCAAAGTTCCTGCCTGCAGAAACATTGGAGATCATTGAGGCAATGCAAGAGCGATCCGCAGCTGATTTGATATGGGATCAGATACAGATTCAGTATGTTGCCATTATAAGAGCTCAGCAGATTATGTTTGTTGAAAGCAAAGAGGAAATGATTAAGGAGCTCAAAAAGCGAAAATATGAGATTGTGCCGGTTGATGGTGGTGGCTTTGAGCAAATGACCACTGAGGAAGAATACGAATTTCAATTCGCCTGGGACCGTCACGCAACCTTTCTTAATGCTCAGTCCAGGGCGATGGGTGAACTTAGAAGCTTGATAAAGCAATTCAATGATCTTGCTCATGAAGAAGATGAGAGAAGGCTTAAGCTTGAGCAGATGCAGTTGAACATCGCTAAAACAAAGGCTGAGATTGATAACATGAATGATGATGAATCAGATGATACAGTGAACATTGTCATCACCCGAAAAGAGGTAAGGGATTAATGGAGATTAACAAGGAAATTAATCCACGGTTTGAGGACTTTCTTTTCGACTGGAATCAAAAATTCCAATTCCTAATGGGTGGCTATGGATCCTCAAAGTCTTATCATGTAGCACTAAAAATTATACTTAAGCTATTGTCGGAAAAACGTAAAGCTCTTGTGATTCGTGAGGTCTACGATACACACAAGGACAGTACGTTTTCTTTGTTTACCGAGATTATCGAGGATTTAGGGTTACTGGATGAAAGTAGCCGTAAAAAGGTTGCTAACGGGAAGATAAGGCCGAAAGAAAGCCCTTATGAACTAAGATTCTCGAATGGTTCTAAAATCATCTTTAAAGGGATGGACAAGCCTGCAAAGCTAAAGTCGATTAATAATGTATCTTTAATCTGGCTTGAAGAATGTTCAGAAGTAAAATACGAGGGTTTTAAAGAGTTAATAGGTCGTTTACGTCATCCTACACTTAAGCTGCATATGATTCTTTCAACAAATCCAATCGGCGAGGACAATTGGACTTATTTGCATTTCTTCAAAGATGATGAAAATGAACGCTTCATCCTGGATGATAATGAACTCTATCAAAAAGGGACAATCGTCGTTGGTGATACCTATTATCATCATTCAACAGCCGATGACAATCTTTTCTTGCCAGATAGTTACGTTGAGCAGCTGGACGAATTAAAAGAGTATGATCCCGACTTACACCGGGTTGCTCGCTTGGGCCGATATGGAGTTAACGGAAAGAGGGTCTTACCTCAATTCGAAGTACAGCCACATGAGGCCGTTATGAACGCCATTAAGGAAATGAACAATCCTTTATACAAAAACGGGATGGATTTTGGTTTTGTGGAATCATACAACGCATTAGTACGAATGGCAATAGATCATGAAAATAAATACCTTTATATCTTTGAGCAATATTACAAGCGTGGCCTAACAGATGTGGAGCTCACGGATGATTTAGAGCCTTACAAAAAGCTAGTCATCAAGGCTGATAGTGCTGAACCTAAAACGATTGCTTATTTCAGGCAAAGAAGGTTTAGGGTTATGGGTGCTAAAAAGGGCCCGGGATCCAGGCTACAAAACACCAAAAAGGTCAAACGCTTCAAACGTATTATTTGTTCTGATGCTTGCCCGGATGTGATAAGGGAACTGAAGAATTTAACTTTTGCCAAAGATAAAAATGGCAAATTAATTGAGGATGAATTCAACATTGACCCACATACATTCAGTGCCATTTGGTACGGCCTGGATGATTACGAGGTTGCGAGTATCAAAGGGCATAATGCAAGACGGAAAACGGGGTAGGTGAAAAGATGTTTTTGAAATTCAAGGATCGTATCGACAAAAATGGCATTGATGAGGATATATTGATTGAAATCATTGATGAGCACAAAAAAGACAGGGACCGGATGAAAAAGCTTTATCAACGTTACAAAGCTGACTTCGACGGGCCCACTATATTTTCCCGTTCTGCCACACAGTATGAGGATTTTGAAACCGGTGGAAACGTTCTTAGACTTGATGACAAGGTCAATAATCGGCTCAACAATGCATTTGATGCTGATATAGTCGATACGAAAATAGGGTACATGTTCGGGCACCCAATAAGTTATGACGTTGATGGAGCGAACGAAACCCTAAAACAGGAGATTGAATCCTTCCTTTTGCGTAACAATGCTGAGGATAATGATGCTGAGTACGGCAAAATGGCTGCCATATGCGGTTATGCTGCCCGTTTGGCTTATGTAGATAAAGATGGATTTGAGAGGGTAATCAACATTGATCCGTGGGAAGCGGTTTTCATCGGGGAAGATATCCAGGAGCCTGATTACTCGTTACGTTATTTCTATGTAGATGATGAAATATATGCCGAATTCTATGATGAGAGCGACATTTATTTTTTTAAATCAAACCAGGGAGGCCAGTTCACTCTAGTTGATATACAGCCTCATATGTTTGAATACGACCCACTCTTTGGTGTTGCTAATAACAAGGAACTGAAAGGTGATCAAGAAAAGGTCCTCTCTTTGATTGACGCTTATGATCGTACCCTTTCGGATGCATCGAATGAGATAGAACAATATCGCCTGGCTTATTTAATCCTTAGAGGATTAGGGGCAGACGAGGAGACTCTTGCAAACCTTAAGAAGAACGGAGTGTTTGAGCTCTTTGGTGAAAATGATGATGTGCGTTACCTAACAAAGGATATTAACGACCAGATGATTGAGAACCATTTGAACAGGCTGGAAGAGAATATTTTGAGGTTTGCCAAGTCTGTCAATTTCACGGATGAGTCATTTGGTACCCAAATATCCGGAGTCGCTATGAGATTCAAGCTAATGGCATTGGAAAACAAGTGCATCACCATGGAAAGGAAATTTATTTCTTCACTTCGGTACCAATTCAAAGTACTTTTCAGTGCATGGGCTAAGCGCAAAGGCTTTAGCAAAGAAGATTATTTAAAGGTTTTTTACAGCTTCAAACGCAACCTGCCAGCCAATATACTGGATGAGGCACAAACTACTACTCAACTAAAGGGCCAAGTGAGTGAAAGAACTCGTTTAGGCTTACTTTCTTTCGTTGATGATGTGGAATTTGAACTAGAAGAGATGAAAAAGGATGCCGTCTTATTTGGACCTCAATTGGAGCCATTAAATGAAGATGAGCCAAACGAGGAAGATTTACCAAAGGAAGGTGAGGCTGGCGCTAAAAAAGTAGAAGGCTCAACTAAACCTTGCCCGACATGCGGAGGTACCAGGAAGGTCACTAGTAACGTTACAGGAGACCGTATCCAGTGTACCAAGTGTAAGGGAACGGGTGTGATTGGGTAATGAATCAATTAGAGATCCAAGAGCTGCTTGATAAGTTGTTGGCCAAAACTGAATCAGACATTGAAAAAGTATTTGCCCGCCGACTAAGGGCTATGCATTTCCAAATCAGTGAGATGTACCGGAAATATGAGAAAAACGGCGAGCTATCTTACACTGAATTGAACAAGTACAATCGCTTCCAGAAGGAAATGCAGCTTATCAGCAATATGTTCAATGATGATTATAAGCAGCTGATCAAAGCGATTAACGCCTCGAATGAGACTCAATTCGTCGAGAACTATCTCATGCATGCTTACCTATTCCAAATGGGTTTATCCACTGAGATGGGATTTACGATTCCTACATTGGCTACAATTAAGCAGGCAATTGCTAATCCGGTGGACAAATTGACGCTGCCCTCTATCTTTACAGAGCATAGAAATGAAATTATCCGTAAAATCAATATCGAAATCAGCCAATCCCTTATCGCTGGTGAGGGATATTCAGCCATGGCCAAAAGGATTGAGAATGCAGTCAACTTCTCCAAAAAGAAAGCCATGTTAGTGGCCCGGACAGAAGCCGGGCGTGTTCGTTCCCTATCTGATGAAGCAGTTGCAGAACAAACAGCCAAGCATGCCAAAATGGGCAGTATTTGGGCTTCTTCTCTCGACTTAAGGGTTAGGTCTTCCCATCGTGAATTAGACGGCCAGAAGGCTGATAAGGATGGATATTTTCACTACCAGGGCACGAAGGCAAAGGGTCCTCATCTTTGGGGGAAGGCTGACATGGATATTAATTGCCGGTGTGTAAAATTGTGGCTTGTTGATGGCAAATTGCCTGAGTATCGTCGTGGTAGAGATTACATGGATGCAGGCTACCAGAAGAAGCTGGCGGGCAAAATTGACGCGTTAATGGCTGATGAGGGGTTAACTTATGCTCAAGCTTTGAAAAAGGCTCAGAAGGCTGTTAAACCGCCATCAACCATTATGCCTTATGTCACGTATGAGGAATGGAAAAAGAAATTTGCTTCATAGGAGGGATGGCAGTGATCGATCTGGAAGAATTTCGAAAGAGTAAGGAAGGGAAAATCACCCCAAAAGCGCTGATAGAAAATCTTTTAGCGAATATAGACCAAGTTGATACTGTAACCTATGTGATTAGGAATAAAGATGGCATTATCGATGCTGGTTGGAGCGAAACTAGCCATCTTCAAGCAATCGGCCTATTCGAACTTGGCAAGAACAGAGTTATCTTTGATATGGGTGAGGATGAATCCTTATGACCTTCGAACAATTTAAAGCTAGGTTTCTTTTAAAACTTAAAGAACAAGGCCTTGCAAGCAATGATATTGAAGTGCTTAAGATATTTACTGCTGTTTCTGTATTAAACGAATACCAGGAGAAACAGAACAAAAAAGTAAATAGGAGGTGATCCGATATCTCCCGCACTGGGTTACGTGCATTTTATTGAGGTGGTGATTTCATGACTCAAATTGAGGTTACGGTAGACGATGACGGCTACATGAAAATTGAAGCAAAAGGCCATACCAAAAGCGTTGTCTGTGCTTCGGTTTCAACATTGCTGCAATCCTCTGTGAGATTCTTGCAGGAACTTTCAACTCAATATCCAGAGGATCTGCAAGTATCAATTATCCAAAAGAAAGAATGAACTGACCTTAGCAAGTCATTAAAAGGCTTATTTTTTATACCCAAAATTGACATGTAGGCACGTACTGCATGGCTAGGAGGAAACGAAATGATCATGAAAACAAATAAACTTGAGCTTCTAAAACTAAATATTAAGCAATTTGATGGTGCTGCTATCAGTCTGGATGCTGTTAAGCAGTTTCTAGCCGACAACAAAGATAATGTAGAAGTAAAAAAGTATTTTGGCGAACTTTCTGCCGTGTCTGCGGACAAGGTGAAAGGTTTCTTGGATACTGACGATGGGAAACGACTGCTCCAGCCGCGTTTAGACAGCTATTTCACAAAAGGCCTTGAAACATGGAAATCTAATAACCTTGAAGCCCTGGTGGCAGAGGAAGTTGCTAAACGTAATCCTGCTCAGACAGAAGAGCAGAAGCGTATTGCAGCCCTTGAAAAGGCACTTGAGGACCAGAAGAAAGAGGCACAGAGAGAAAAGCTTATGAACCTGGCTATTAAACAGGCAAATGAAAAGCAATTACCTGCCGATCTAGTAAGTTTCTTTTTGGCCGAGGATGAGGAAAGCACTACAGCCAATCTTACAAAGCTAGAAGAAACGTACACAAAGGCGGTTCAGGCAGCTGTTGAAGAGAAATTCAAACAAAATGGGCGTCATATTCAGCAGGGTGGTCAGCCTGCTGGTCAACAAGGATCAATTAAATCAATTCAAGAAATGGCTGCGGCCCACAATGTCCGCAACCAGGTTCAAAACAACTAATAAAAATAGGGGAGGCCAATCTGAATGGCTACAGCATTTAAATCAAATAATTTTTTATCTAAGCTTTTAACAGTAAACATTAAGCAGTTCGTTGAACAAACTTACACACCAGATCATGTAATGATGCAGGATGCAAAAACAGGGCTAATCCCAGTGGAAGAAGGCGGCCTGATTATTGAAGATGTCATTAAAGGATCTACGGTTATGAAGCTGGCAAAATATGAGCCTATGACAAAACCAAAGAAGACATTCTCTTTTAAAGCTAAGGGTGCCGGCGCTTACTGGGTATCTGAAACAGAAGTTATCAAAACTTCCAAAGTTGAATGGCTTACTGCTTCCATGCAAGCTGAAAAGCTGGGTGTTATCATTCCGTTTTCTAAGGAATTCCTGCGCTATACAGCAAAAGACTTCTTCAACGAAGTAAAGCCTTTGATTGCTGAAGCGTTCTATGAAACATTCGATATCGCAGCACTTTTCGGTACCAACTCACCTTTCGCCACTCACTCAAGCGGAAAATCCATCTTCACCGGTGCGACTGACGAAGGCAACCTGATTGCCATTGGTTCTGGTGACGATCTGCAGGATGAAGTATTTGATTTGATGGCACTGATCGAGGCTGACGGATTTACTCCGGATGGAATGGTTGCTACGAACACATTCAAGCAAAACCTTCGCCGTGCTAAAAATGCAACCAATGGAGAGCGTTACTATACCAACCTGAACGATGTAGAGGGTATGGCGGTCACTTATGCTAAGCCAGAGGCTTTTGATACTGCTAAGGCAGCAGCTCTAATGGGTGACTGGGATTATGCTCGTTATGGAATCCTGCAAAACATCGAATATGCGGTATCCGAAGATGCTCAGTTGTCCTCTATTGTTGATGCGTCCGGGAACCCAATCAACCTATTCGAACGTGACATGTTCGCCCTCCGTGCCACAATGCATATTGGTTACATGAACATCAAGCCAGCAGCGTTTGGTGCATTAACTCCTGCAGCACCTACAGTTTAATAACAAAATTAGGAGGTAGACTGAATTATGGCTAAATACGTAAAGGCTCCTGATAGTTTTATTTATGTGAAGGATAAAGACGGCAAGACTCATCAAGTCACAGAGCGCGCTTTTAACGTCGTTTACTCAGGGAAAGGATATACCCGCCTGGATGCCGTTGAGACGTCTGAAACGGACGAAAACGAAACTGTGACGGACTATTTTACACTGTCCCGGGAGGAGCTTAAGAAAATCACTAATGATAAATTAAAAGCCTTCCTAGATCGTGAAGAATTGGATTATCCGTCCAGTGCAAATAAAGATGACTTGATTGCAATCATCCTTGGGGAAGAGAACGATGGTTCTTTATAAGCCGACTAGTGAAGATGTCGAAGAAATAAAACGAATTAACGGGTGGCAAGGTGTTGAGCAGAACGATTATATCAGCACCATGCTGCCCCTTATTTTTGATCATGTAAAAACGGAATGTAATAACGACTTTGGTCATATGGAAGATGTTCCTCCCGAAATCCCTTCGGGAGTCAAAATCTATATTGCTAAGGTAATTGAGTTCAACAGTAATAAAATGGGCGTAAAAAGCCGGAAAATGGGATCTGTATCTTATTCATACGATGTGGAATTCCCTAATTCAATGGACCGTTACATTCGGCCTTATAGGAGGTTAAGATTCCGTGCTCAACGATGAATTTCCTCACACTATAACGGTTTGGGAGCAAAGGAATATACCGGATGGCGGGGGCGGTTATGAAAAGGGTTGGGCAGCAGTCATCGAAATGAAGGGGTTTATGGATACCCCGACCAGCCAAGAGCGTTATGAAGCCCAACGGCTAAATAATCCTCTGGATCGTTACCTTTACTATCCTTATCGACAGGATATTGCCACAACGATGCGTATTACCTTTGAAGGAGATACCTACGAGGTGGCCGGCCGACCGGAGGACCAGGGTGGCATGCATGAAATAATCCGCCTACCTCTGAGGATGGTCGCAAATGGCTAATATCAGGTATGGAAGCCGGCGGCTGGCTAAGGCAGTGCAGCATTTCGGAGATGGGATTCTTAATGAGGTCCGGCTAATCGTTACTGAGTCAGCGCGTTTAATCCAATCGAATGCCAGGTCCCTTGCCCCGGAGGATGACGGTAACTTAAAAAAATCAATTGAGGTTGAAATATTAGATGGTGGGCTATCAGCTGTTGTTACAGTTGGGGCGCATTATGCCATTTATGTAGAATACGGTACCGGTATTTATGCAGTTAATGGCGATGGTCGGAAGGATCCTTGGGTGTACTGGTCGGACAAGCTCGGTCAGTTCGTTTACACCAGGGGGATGAAGGCACAGCCTTTTTGGTTCCCTGCTGTAGAAATAGGTCGCCGTTATTTTCATTCTGAAATGAGAAAGGTTGTAGGATGACATGAGCTATGAAACAGCCTTATGGCCATTACAAAAAGCAATATTTCAACGTCTGTCATCCGATAGCACTCTTTCGGGGATGGTGACGGGCGTGTTTGACCAGGTACCTGAAAACCAACCTTATCCATACGTGGTAATAGGTGAACCAAACGAGCTGCCATTCGATACGAAAAACACTTTTGGCGAAGAGATCAGCTTGGTAATCCATGTTTGGTCTAAATATCCGGGCAAAAAGGAAGCATATAACATTCTTGGTGCCTGCCAACAGGCGCTGGCCAAAAAGCTGACAGTGGATGGATTTAGATTATTAAAGGTTGATAGGGCCGGGAAACAGGTCTTCGATGATATTGATCCAGTAATAAAACACGGTGTACTTCGAATGAGGTACACCATTTCTAAATTATAAGGAGTGATAAGCATGCAACAAGGGAAAGACTCGATTCTTCTTGTACAAGCGACAGATGCAGCATTGGCAGCTCAAGGCTTGCTGATTGGGAATCTTACAGAAAACACCTATTCTATTGAAAATGAAATAATTGACGAAGCAACAAAGTTTGGCCGTATTGTTGGTTATGGTCAAAACAGTGAGTCTTTTGAATTCACTGCCTATGGAGAGACGGGTGATCCAGGTCAAAAAGCTGTGCTAGATGCCATTAAAAACAAAAAACAAATCAAGGTTTGGGAAGTTGATCTTAACCTTAATGCAGGCGGAAAACATCCGGCCGTATTTGGATATTGCATCGTCGAAAGTGTTGAAAGGTCCAGCCCACAAGATGGTTTCCAGGAAGTAAGTGCAACGGTTCAAGTTATTGGGCAAACGCAAGAGGGTGAAATAGACCCTCTGCCAGCAGAGATGATTGAATTTGCGAGGTATGGATTTGAGGAGCCAGGAGCAACTACTGGTGAATTCCCTGATCAAACTGCAGCTACTACAGGCGTATAACACTAAGGCAGATTTACCTGCCTTTTTTATTTGAATTTGAGGAGGAAACAGTGAATGGCATTTTTAACGATTAACGGTAAAGAGTTAGAAGCAAAGTGTAATTTCCGTTTTGAAAGGCTGGCTGACAAGAAATATTCTGAGCAAGACAAAGAAGGCAACGATATCGGTGGTTTCCATGCCCTGTATTCCAACCTGCTTCAGTTTTCTAATAAGCATCTGCTGGCTTTTTGGGATTGCGCTCTTGATTACCTTGTTAAGGACAAGCCGAAAACCGAAGAAATCGAGGCTGCCATTGAATCCCGTATTGAAGAGGATGGGGACACAGAACAACTTTTCAAGGAAGCGTTTGAGGTGATTGATGAATCGGGTTTTTTCAAGAAACAAGCCAGGAACTATTGGAAAAACATCAACGCCTACAAAGAGAGTGGCAAGACGGAGGAAGAAAAGGCAGAACGGGCCAAACAAGCGGATATCCTGCTCAAAACATACGAAGAAATGAAGGCATAAATTACGACCAGCTTTTTGTTAATTCAGCTCATTATCTTGAAGTCTATGATGTGGATTTAATTCTTTCTTGGACACCACGTGAGTTCAAAAATTTTATCAAAGGTGCTCAATTAAAGATTGTGGATCAATACGAGAGCATGGCAAAGCAAGCTATGTTCAATCGTTATGCCCAAAATGCTAAAAGGGCAAAGGAAAATAAAATGTTTGATGCTAATGCAGCTCGTAAACGAGTTTTAGCCGGTTCCGATGGCTGGAAAGATAGCAGAGAACCAAGAATCAATGTTGAAAGGTACAGAGCAGCACAAAAGGCGATGAAATCATACCAAATGAAGGGAGGGTAACTAATGCAAGAGAACTTTCAGGCGAAAATGGGCGCGGATATTCGGGATTTCATGTCAAAGATGAAACAAGTGGACCAAGAGATCAAGAATACTGCCACGGAAGCAACGAAGCCAATTAATGCGGATATCTATAACTTTATAAACAATATGGCTAAAGCCTCAGCAGAAGCAGAAGCATTCAAGCAACCGGTCGAGAAGAAAATTGAAGCGGATATTGCTCAATACTTACGCAAAATGGCTCAAGCAGAAGTGGTTGCCCGCGCTCTTAATCGGCAGTATCAAGGTACCTCAGCTGAAGCAAGGCAAATGAGCTCGGAAATGCGGTCTGCATTTGCAAAACAATCTGCTGGAATGAGTCATTTACGTGATGAGCTAATCAAGGCGGAATATGGTTATTTCAAACTAGCTCAAAGCGCTAAGGGGTACTCTGGGACCAACAAAGAATTTATGGCTGAAGTCGCTGCTATGGGGGCGGCTCATAAAAAGGCTACTGACAACATGCTTAAAAATAATGAGCTTGCGAAAATAAGCATGATTGAAACAGCAGGCCAAATGCTCAACATGTCTACTCAGGCTGAAAAGATCAGCGCCAATTATGACCGGATGAAGAATCCTTTGCTTCAAATCAACAAAGGTGGCCTTGCAGTCGCTGACTCCCTAAATAAAATGGCGAATGCAGGTAATGCATCTGTACTCGCTTTAAAAATGCTGGGCCCAACGGCCAACATGAAAGAATTAAATGATATGACCAGGATGATTACACAGGGGATGATGAGGTTCCAAATGGTAGCCATTGGGGCGGCCATGACATCTGCACTGGTTTATTCTACCCTTCACAAAGGTGCAATGGAAACAGTGAAAGGCTACGAGGAATCGTTCAATCGGATGAAAGCTGCGGTTAGTAAAGCCTTGCAACCGATGGTTGATGTGTTTGGAGCCGTTATGATCAAGATTTACGACTTTATTAAAGCAATAGCCCAAATGGTCATTAAGTTTAACGAGGCTCACCCTGTATTGGCAAAGATAATCCAAGGGATCATCATGTTAATTCCTGCTCTCACTTTGCTTTTATCCCCTTTAGCAGTAGGGATAGGGCTATTTGGTGGTTTAGCAGCAGCTTGGGCTAGTTTGTGGCCATTAATTGCACCAATTGTAACAGGGTTGGCAGCTATGAGTGCCACGGTTTGGATAGTGGCTGCAGCAATCGTTGGGCTGGTAGCAGGGATAACCTATCTTTGGAATACAAACGAAGGATTCAGAAATGCTGTTATATCCGCATGGAATGCCATAAAAGCGGCGGTCGTGGCAGTTTGGGGTTTCCTGGCTCCATACATTAACCAAGCCATTACTGCGGTTTCCACTTTTGTGAAAGCTAAACTCGATCAGATCAAAGCATTTTGGGATGCTAACGGCCAACAGATCATTCAAGCTCTGACGAATATTTGGAACGTGATTAAGACCATCTTTTCTACAGCAATGGCAATCATTATTCCGATTTTAGCAGTAGCCTGGGAAATCATCAAAGCAGTTGTTATTTCGACCTGGAATGCAATCAAATCAATTATTAACGGTGCACTTAATGTGATCCAGGGAATTATCAAAATCTTTGCAGGAATATTCACTGGAGACTTTTCAAAAATTTGGGAAGGCATTAAGCAGATTTTCAAAGGGGCTCTTCAAATCCTTTGGGGCTGGATCAACCTTTACTTTATTGGGAAGTTTTTAGGACCGTTAAAAGGCTTTGCTACAACAGCGAAAAGCATAATTAAATCTGCTTGGAACTTTATCAAGGGTATTTTCACAAATACCTTAAATACAATAAAGTCATTTGTCACCGGATCATTCAATGCCGTTAATAAAACTATAACAAGGGTAATGAATGCAATTAAGCAAGTCATATCCTCTGTGTGGAATAGTATAAAATCCACTGTCAATGCTGTCACAAGTACCATAAAAGGCATAGTTAAACGAGTCTTTGACGGTTTGAAAAATACTGTCTCTACAGCTATGAATAATGTAAAAACAGCTATTCAAACAGGATGGAATAAAGCGAAATCCTTCTTAGAAGGAATAGACCTTACAAGCATTGGTAAAAACATCATCCAAGGTTTGATAAATGGAATTAAATCCATGGTGGGTGCAGTCGGTTCTGCCATTTCCGACGTTGCTGGGAATATCAAGGATAAAATCACTAGCGCATTGGGAATTCACAGTCCTTCTCGTTGGATGCGAGACATGATCGGAAAGAACATTCCTTTAGGTATGGCAATTGGTATCGAAAAGACTAAGGATCAAGTAGTCAAAGCAGCTCATGGACTTGCCCAGGCTGCCATGATTGACCCCCCAAGGGCTCATCTAGCATTTGACACCTCATTTGATGGCAAAGGGTTTGGACAAATACGAGATGAATTTGGCTCTAATGAGTTAAAAAAAGAAAGTTATGAAACAGTAGAAAACTTTGATGGAATGTTCCGTGGAGCTAATTTCCATGTTAGAAGTGAAGATGATATACAGAGAATCGCTCGTGAGTTAAGGAGCCTGCTAAAAGCCGAAAGGAGGAGGGTGTAGTTGGAGGTTACTGAAGCGGATGTGTTTATTGATGATTTTAGACTTCAAGATTTAGGACTATATGTAAAGCTATCTTCACAGGAACCCATTCTTCCTCCTACTCGGGATCTTGTTGTGGAAATACCAGGAATGAATGGTGCTTATGATTATGGAGCCGATTTTCAACCAAGGCCATTTGATTTGGACTGTATGTTTGAACAGATGTCGTTTACTGATCTTAAGTTTAAAGTAAGGGAACTTATAAGGCTTTTTGTGGATGGCTACGGTAGACCGAAAACGGTTAAGCTTAAATTTGGCGATGAGATGGATAAATTTTATTTTGTCCGCGTTAGTGGAGGCGTTCCCTTGGATAGATTAACGGGAATGCCTTCTTTTACTTTGCCTTTAACGGCTTTTGATCCAAATGCATACTCGGTTGTTAATAATGATGAAATTACCTGGGGTAGCGAAGAGATTACATTTGCAAGTAGTTATTTGTTAGGAACTATAGGTGCTGGAACACACGAAATAACTGCACCTACAACGATTGTAGAAACCGTAAACGGCTATACACTCAAGCCCCTTTTTAATATTAATGGAACGGGTACGAATGTCATCGTATCTTCAAATGGAAAATCATTTTCGCTAGGTACATTTACCAATACAAGTTGGGTTATTGATGGGGACAGATGGACTGTTTTGAAAAATGGAGCAAACGGTCTTAGCGATTATAACAAAAATTATCCGTCTGGCGACTGGATTGAATTAATAAACGGGGATAACGAAATCACAATTTCAGGCACCGGTTTGAATCTCACATTCGAAGTTAGATTCAGAGATAAATACATGTAGGTGGTGAGGAAATGCCAACGGAAAAGTTAAGTTATCAAGATAGTTTGAAGGCTGGTACTGATAAACTTAATAAAGTTATTGACCAGTCTAATCAGTCTGAAATTGATTCTAAGGAAGCTTTGAGTCGTTCAGGTCAAAGAAGAAATAAAGGAACTCCTTATCCATTAATCAATCTAAATATGGATGACATTATCGACGTTAATCATAAGAATTTTATTCTGAACGGTTTGCTAGATATAAAGATTTTCAATGCGGAGCGAGACAAGCAGTATCGATTGAGATACGTTACCAAAAACAACACGACTTATGGAGATTTAATTTTAATCGATGTGTTTGATAGTACGAATACAAAGGTTCGGGATCTATTCAATGTTGTAAGAAAGGATTATCCAATCAACGATACGGGGATTTCGACGCTTGTATTAAATGCTGATAACGGAAATGAAATTGTTTTGATCACCATTGATTACTCTGTACTGACCAGTAACACGATCATTGATTTCAGTAATACAATTTTTAAAGATGATATGAACCGGATCTCCCCTGAATGTCTCTTTATTGATTTGGCTCCTTTTAAGGATATTGAACGATATAGAGGGAGAGAGTACCCTTTAGTGTTCAAAAGCGGAACCATAACTACTTCAGGTGATTATAACAGACTTAAAAACGGCCTTTTGGACATTAAGATTTTTAACGCTGAAATTGGTTATGATTACGATTTTAACTATATTACTAAGAACCAAACCACTTATGGTGATCTGGTTTTAATTAATGCCATCAAAAGAAGTGATGGAACTATCAGGGCTTTATTCACAACAGCCAAGAAAACGTATGATATCACCAATAGAAACGGTATATCTACTGTTGTCATTCCAGCGGATAATGGAAATGAAATTGTGGAATTTACGTTTGATTACAGATTAATTTCCGACGGTTTTATCCCAGCTACAACGGCAAACGCTCCTTTTAAAAGCAACTATATTAGCAGGGATTTTTACCATTACCAGAAGCCCTCAAAAGGGGATGTTGATTCCTATAACAGTGTGGTTGAATTTGTCTCCGCAGAAAATAGGGCCAGCATTTACGGTAAGTATGGTAGTATCCAGGATCTAAAAATTAGTTTCAAAAAGTTCTCAGTCAATCAGCTATTCGCTCTGCATGGAATTTATCGGAAAGCTGCGAGTGCTATTAATCCAGCAAAGTTTTCAGGAGGAACCACTATATCAGCTGCGGACACTGACTGGATCGGTCCCTATATCATGCGGGCGGTCAACAACGGAGATGGCTCAAGCAAACAGTACACGGGCGGAGCACATAGTTCTGACAATAACGCCACTACAGGGAATCCTACAGCTGTTACTGAATCATATGAGGTTTATGTGGATGGAGCCAAGCTTAGCGCTGATGGTGATTATACCGGGAATGTTGTTGATATCTATGTTAGAAATAAAATCATGGCCTATAATACTCGGACAGTGGGACGATACGTGCTAATGGAATTGGTACACTACAAAATCATTGGCTCTGTAATCCATGTGAACGTCGATATCATTCCGTTAGAGGATATCGTCATCGAGGAGTATTACGGCCAGCAGGCGGTATCCCTTTATTATGAATCAGTTCTTTACCCTCAAGGTCAACATGCTGCAGGCCAATTAACAAATACGGCAAATGACAGTGGCCCGAAATTGTCCTACTTTGTTGACACCTTCATTTTGTCAAAAGGTACCGAAAAGCTGATAGTGGAGCATGATAACACGAAAAACTTAGGGAGACGCCGGTTTGTTCCCCTGGATGCCCCTTGTGCTTTCAATAGGAGTTATGCAAAAGCATATATGCAGCTGGCCTTTAACAATACGACTGTTAGTCCAGCAAATGACCTGCTGCAATGGAGCGGAAAATATACATTTAAACCTTAAATAAATATTAGATATAACAGCCAATATTTATTTTGCTTATTTTAATAATTTGATTTAATTCCTTACTAGAGCATTTATTTTGGAGTTGAAACTGTTGAAACACATACATGTATATGATTTGAATATGAATTTGGTTGCAATTCTTGAAAAAGCCTATAAAGTCGGCTATGAGCTAGAAACAAATAATATTTGGACTTGTCAATTTACGCTACCATTAAATGATCCTAAACGCCATGAGGTTACGGTCAAAAGATTCATTGAATTGTGGGACCATGGTAAACGAATCGGCATGTTCATTATCCAGCCGACAAAAACAGTAAAGAACGAGTCTGATAGATCAATAACCTATAATTGTGAACATGTAATTGGCACCTTACATAGTGAGGTGCTTTTTGGTTACCATCAATTCACGAATTGGACAACCAGGCAAGTTTTGCAAGCTCTGATCAATATGCAGGAAACAGTACACTGGGAGCTTGGTACAGTAGAGTTTACTCGTTATTTCCACTATGCTTGGGAGAATGAAGATTCACTGTTAAATGGAATAGTTAGTGTACCAAAGCCTTTTAACGAATCGTATTTATGGACATGGGATGATACAGTTTACCCATTCGTGTTAAATCTCGTTAAACCTGATGATGAGAAGGTTGATATTATACGGTACGGTAAGAATTTAAAAGGGATTGAGAAAGACGAGGATCCATACGGGATTGTAAACAGAATATATCCTCTCGGTTATGGTGAAGGGGTTAACCAGCTGACCATAAAAAAGGTGAATGGCGGTACACCTTACCTTGAAGATGTAGCATCTATAGATAAATATGGATTACAACAAAAAATATGGGTGGACAGGCGTTTTGAAAATGCGGCAACATTGAAAGCGAATGGCCAAGCGCTCCTGGATGAAAACAAGGACCCTAAAACCACAGTATCTGTGGATTGTATCGATTATGAGCTAATAGATCCATACAAATTGGTAAAATATTGGCCCGCTAAAATTGTGGGAGTCTATGACCAGGATACTGAAACAAATATTGACTTACGAATAATGAAATTATCTAAATCAGATATCTACGGTAATCCATATGATATTAAGTTTGATCTGGGGAACGTTAGGGAGGATATCAACACAACAATCTCTGACCTTGAAAAGAAGCAGCTGGTGAATGAGACGTATAGCCAAGGAGCTACAAATATTGATTCTTACACTTTTAATGACAATGTTGATGCCAACTATCCAGCAATTATTGAGTTCCCCTTTCCTGATGATATGGTAAACGTGAATGAATCCATATTACGGATTAAAACATCAAATTTTAGGTCATACAGTAAAGCAGTAAAAGCAGGGGGGGCTGTTATTCAAGAGACCACTACTTCTGCGGGAGGTGGAGCGATTAAAAGTTCAACAACGTCAGCCGGTGGAGGTGCTATTAAGAGTTCAACAACCTCATCAGGAGGCGGAGTAATTAAAAACTCAACTACCGCTGGTGGTGGAGCGACAATTCAAAGTTCAACAACCTCATCGGGAGGGAGCTCCACTTTCACCAGTGGATTTGCAAATCCTGGTTTCTATCTGTATTCCAGTACTCGATTACCTTTAACGGAAGCCGCTTTTGAAAACCATTACCATGCGTTGGAAGTAAAGGATGAATTAAATCATGCACATACTGTCACAACACCAGCACATAGCCATGATTTTCAAATCCAATTACAAAATCACACCCACGCTTTTCAGATTGATCTTGAGCCACACACGCATGGATTTGAATTTGAATTGGAACCACACACACATGGGTTCGAATTCGAATTAGAACCTCATATTCATGAAATGGAAATAAGTATACCAGCTCATACCCATCCCATTGAATATGGCATTTGGGAATATGAGAGTCTACCATCCAAATTAACAGTTAGGATTGATGGAAACCCTGTTACTTTCAATGGATTAGAAGGGGAAATAGATATAATTCCTTATCTAAGAAAGGATTCGGAGGGGAGAATAACAAGGGATTATCATACTATTGAAGTTATCCCGGATGACTTAGCCAGAATTGGCTTAATCGTTAGAAATAGATTTTTTGTACAAAGTAGAATCGGTGGTAATTACTAACGTGGTTATATTCTTTTTTTGGAAACCTTTTGCTAATATATTCTTATATGGATATAACAGGAAGGGGATTCATTCGAGATGAAGAAAGCACTTTTAGCATTAGGTGGAGTTGTGTTAACTGGAGGGATATTAGGTATGAGCTTCTTAGGTGGTGATACAGATCCCAAAGACACTACAAATACCGGTGAAGGGGAAGAAAGCGTAGAAGCAGTTAAGAATGAACAGGCTGAAAAAACTACTCTCCCGGTACCAACCTCAAGAACTGTTGATATAGGAAGTAATAAACCTTGGGAATACATGGATGCTCAAGCCATAATAGAGCAACAAAACAAAGGTGAAGTTATATATTTGTTTGCTGACGCAGAAGCTATAGAAAATAGTATTAGTGGATTCTCTACTTCTGAACCAGTAGAAGGTGCCCCAATCACGAAAGAAGATAGTGCCAAGTCTTGGGCAAATTATTTACAAGGGTTTATACAAGGGACAGAAAAATATTATCCAGATAAAAAAGATTACTTTTTAAAACTTAGTGAAATTAAAGTTGACCTTGAGAATGGGAATTTTAGTGAGATCCCACAAAAAATTGAACAGGCAAAATTATTAAGGAATTAGAGGGCTCAAATTGAGGCCTCTTTTTTATATGGAGGTATTATAGAGATTATCTGGGGGGAAGTGTAAAAAATTGGAGGCGCTCGACATGGAAAGCATCGTACAGGATCATGAGAAGAGGATTTTAGCCCTTGAGCAAAACTACAGTGAAGTTAAAAAGGAAATGACAGCAGTCCAGACTAGCCAGCTTGAGATAAAAGGTGTACTGCTTAAAGAAGGCCAGGAGCAAAAAGAATTAATCAATAAGCAAAGGGTGGAGCAAGACAAGCTTTTTCAACAGTTGATAGGCCATACCCTTGGAATTAAGCAAAACAATAACAATAAAAAATGGGAACTAATTCTCGCGGTCCTTGGCGGCGGTGGATTTGTTTATGGAATTATTGAAGCATTTACAAAATAGGAGGATATTTGAGATGAAAAAAGACATTTTTACCTTACTGGGCGGCTTTCTGACAGCTGTCCTTTTATTTTTTGGAACAATTGGGGTGTCGTTTGATTGGTTTACCCAAGAGAGTATAAATGCATTCGTGTTGGCTGCCTCTGCTGGTGTGGCCTTGTTTATAAACCTGTATGCGATATGGCGCAACACCTATGTAAGCAAGAAAGCCAAATTGCAGAAGAAAGCATTACAAGCACAAGGATTAATCAAAAAGTAAGCTGCCCTTTCGGGTGGCTTTTTATTTTATCAAAGGAGAGGATAATAATGGCGATTAAAGACCTTCCAAAGTATAAAGATATTCGGGGAACAATCAGGCGGAACGGACGGTACCCATATGTAGGAACGGCCGTTAAGGATACTCATGTTATTCATCATTCATTAACACTGCAACACTTGGCAGGATCCAATCCTTATTCGTTCGCCAACACCCATATTGATACAAACGGGTGGCCGGGCTGCGCTTATGTATATGTCATCATGCCAGACGGTACCATTTATCAAACAGATGACTTGGATCGCAGGCTGTATCACGCAGGGAACACTAATACCCGTTCAATTGGAACATGTTTGGTCGGTGATTTTCGAAAGGGTAAGGAGAAGCCTACCCAGGTACAAATGGAGTCTTTATATCTCTTAAATGATTATTTGATGAACTGCAAGGAAGTTCCAAACATGAAGTACGTTAAAGGTCATCAAGAGTGCCCAGGGTACGACTGGAAAAACTGCCCGGGAGACAACTGGAACTACAAAAAGGTAATTGATGGGACATTGGTTGCTTCGGATGATTCACCAGTAAAAGTCGTTTCGGCACCTGGGACTTATACAATCCAAGAAGGTGATACTTTCTGGGGCATTGCTAATCATTTAAAAGGAGTCACTGTTAACGACCTGAAAGCAGCTAATCCAGGAGTAGATCCAACAAAGCTTCGCGTTGGGCAGAAGATTAATCTGGAGAAGGCCAGTAAAACTACCGCAATGAAACCTGCAGCGAAAGCATCCACAAAGTCTTCAGGTATTAAATCAATTGGCAATATCCAGATAGTGAATGTGAACAGTGCAGCTATTGTTATGGATAAGCCAGACCGTAACATAGCTAAGAACCTTGGTACTTTGAAAAAAGGTACCAAGATAGCCATCGCCGGCTCAGTGAAAGGAAAGAACAATCCGGAGGGATATTGGGAGGTTATTTTTAACGGCAAGCGTGCTTATGTATCTGGCCAGTATGGTAAGATGATTTAAAATGAAAAAAGGCTGTCCCTCGTTCAATAAGGGGTAGCCTTTTTGTGTAGATACAGGAGAGAGAATCCTTAGGATTTTGATGCTTCCCAGCGTCTTTAAGATTATATTTAATAAGGACAAGACTTATTCCGGTGTTTGAGGTAAAAATGAAAAAAAGGCTGTCCCTCGCTCACTAAAAGGGGCAGCTTTACATGTTGGAGTTCAAAATGCGCTTAAGCAGCACTGATGCTTCCCAGCGTCATTTATATAATGTCCTTATTTTAGATAATTATTCCTTAAATGCAAAAAAGCTACCCCATGGGATGGTGGATAGCTCTTTGCTGATGATAGTTATTTTCTAAAACTTAGGGGGAGATACTTTAAAGCACCTCTTTAGTTATTATGAACATTATAAGCATATTTTTCAAGTGGGTTTAAAAAACTGCCCTTCTCCTATTCCAGGGAAGGATTTATTGAAGAATAATTCTAATGACAACTAGGAAGATTTTTATAAAGGTTATCGTGCTTACATCTTCGGACAGTTTGGTAAAATGGTATTACACAACACAAAAAAACGTCCTCGCTCACTAAAAGGGACGTTTTTTTCGGTTTAAAATGATTCATTAAAAAGTTAATAATTTTTGATGGGCTGTTTTAGAAAAAGTATTTTCAATAAGTATGCGGTCATACTTGGAGATATTATTATAAGATGTTTTTTCAATGAAAATATTGATTAGACAAAACGTCTCAGTTATTCTCTGGAGTTCATTATTTAACTTATTTATTTTGTTATTATTAAAGTCTTGATATTTCGATAAAACAAGTGTCTTGGAAAAATTGTTTTTTTCTTCAACGTGAACAAAATTGCACAAACTTTTATAATCACTTAGCAACTTTGAAATCAGGTCATTAATTGGAGTAGGATTAAAGACTGCTTTAACTTTAGCGTTAATATCCCTGACTCCCAATCCTTTTTCAAACTTGCCCTGTTTTAATAAAAGATATCTGTTAAATTGCTCAATGCTTGACCTTAAAGCCATTTTTGAAGGTTTTAAGTAATTCATGTTAAAAAGTTCCATTGCCATAACGAGATCCCCAACTGATTCTTGCAGGAACCTGGTTTCGTCAGAGCTAAAATCATAAATCTTATTTACCATTAAGTTATAATAGTAAACCTTTTTATATATCCCTTTTATTACATCCATTCGTGCTATTAGAAGGGTATGATCTCTTTTTTCCTCAACATACTTTTTAAATAACTCGAAATCTTCAATATGGGGATCTACTAAGAACGTTTGCTTAATCGATGTCATTGTTTAATACCTTTTTCCAATTTTCTATTGAGGTAAGAGTGGAATTACCTTTAGCCTTCTTTTCTATGTCAGTGGTCTGCTCTGTATCTGTGATAAGAGATATTATTTTATCAAATGTCATCTCGATTTCTTTAATTGAGAGTGATTCAACTTTTCTTATTAATCGGGATAAAACAAGAGTACGTGATTTGTATACGTATTCTTTAAATTCAGTACTAATGAGGCTAGAGGTTAGGGCTGGCAAATCCTTATTGTTTTGAGCAACTACATCAGCTAGAATAATTTCAGAAATAACACCATTTAAAATCATTCTTTTTTCAGCTAAGTTTTTTGACTTCTTACCAGCTAAAACTAATTTAGTCATCTCATTCTTTAATTTGTCCATATCCTTCTATCTCCTCAATAAATTCCTGAGTAATTAATTTAATTTCGTCGGCAGTTGTTGCCATGTCCAACATGAATGTATCCATCTTGCCCGATGCAATGTATTCAAAATGGTCAACTTTACTTGAAAAGACGTTGATCGAGGAAGATTGTTTTTTTATTCCTTCTATAATCCTTGATTGGCGGATTAATCTGGGATCAATCATCGTAAATACTATTCCTAAAGGCTTGACTGAAACCCGATGCATTCTGTTTACATTCTCCACTACGTGCCTTAACAAATCAATACCTAAGACAGAATAAACGTCAGGCTTGATAGGTGCAAGATAAAAGTCAGATGCAATCAGACTTGATGTTGTGAAAAAGGAATATGTGGGTGGACAATCTATTAAAATATAATCATATTCCCTTTCTTTATTAACGGTTGTAATGAAGTCAATTAATAAATTCTCCGTCCCTCTTTCACTCGATTCAACTTTTATCAAATCTAGATCTCCGATAACCATGTCGAAGTTGTTAGTTAAGTTTATTATTAAATCTGTCGGTTCAATTGAATTATCCTCATTAATATCAATCAAACTCTGATTATTTTGAAAAATTTGCAAGACAGTTTTTTTTTCTTTTTTGAAAAGAAGGTATTGTTGTGAGCTAAAGTATTTTTCCATCAATGACTGGGTTGCATTAAATTGTGGGTCCATATCGATTAGAAGGACCCTTTTATCGAAACTTTTCACCAAGGTATAGGCAACATTAATGCATAATGTTGTTTTACCTACGCCGCCTTTCATATTTAAAAATGAGATTACTTTACTCATATTCAGATCCCCCGATAAAAAATATATTTATATAATAGTAAAATATCACTAATGGTTCCAAGATGCTTTATGTTCGACAAAAATAGACAAAAAGAAAAAAATGCTTTGAAACTTTTCCATCAACATTCACTTCAATTAATCCATCATAATTAACTTCTCTTTTTATAACCTGCTACGAGTCAAATTCATTAGATGGTTTCAAGCTATTCAAGATGTAAGGCTTGTTCTTTGAATTTGAACCATGTGTTCAAACTTAATCTTATCCGTTGAAATGATAAACTTGGTATCCCACAGGCTATCACCATGATTTATTTTAGATTCAGGGAATTCTTTATACAAAAACCTAGTTGATCCCCCTTTAAGGGCCTTAACTATGTTCGGGATAAAATGAGTCGTTTGGCAGTCAATTGTAAATATGACACTCATATTGTGGAACTCCATTTCAACGATCTTAAATTCATGTCGTAAGGCAACCTTATTAAAATAATTTTTAATAAATTGAACCTCATGATCTAAGAGCGGAAAGTCGCTTTGGGTAAAAAAAGCAATATGATATTGAAGAAAGCATTGATTGTATTTATTTTCATGTAACCTTGGTCTACCCATATCTATTTCAAACCTTTCTTAGAAACAAGCACTTCGTCTATCTAGGAGAGGGCTTTTTCCATTTCTCGAACCAGTTCAGTTATGTCTTGATCTCCATCCACAATCACTTCAATTAATCCCTCATAATACACTTCACTTTTTATCTGCTTCAGCCATTCAAAAGCTACTTCTTCCGGCTTTCTTCTCTTTAATAGGAAGGTGCCTCCTTGAGTAACGATCCCAGCTGGCGAGTTGTATCTAATCTTGATGGTTACTTGCATTATCCTCTTCCTCCACTAAATGGCCCCATATATCCTCTACTGATTTGTTTAATACCTTTGCAATCCTCAATGCAGCTTGCACGGTCGGTACAGACTTTCCGGTTACGATCAGGCTGAAGGCACTTCTTGAAATACCAGCCTTCTCAGCGACAAAGCCTTTTTTTAACCCTAATTCTTTAATGATCCGTTCTAGTTTAGTCTCCATATTATCACCTGTGTCTAATATTCCACAAAAAAATGTCTTGTCCTTTAAAAAATTTTAGTTATAGGACAAAATTTCCGCTCAATATACATTTACCAATACATGATCAAGTTCACATAAGCCTTCATTTTGAAATGCGCTATACGAAAAGGATCATGTTCTTGTACCATTCAGCTTTACCAAGGGATGGGGCCAAATATCAAAATGCGGTTTTCCAAGAACTATTTATTAATAAATAATAAAGGGGGAAGTGGTATGCTCTTTGAAATTACAACAACTTCATTTATGGCAGGATTGGTTGGATTCTCTATTCTTAAAAAGTCGGGAATGAATGACGCAGATAAAATTCAAAAAATCGCTTTGAATTGTGGGCTGACAACCAGAGGGGGAGAGTCGATTCAACTATACAGGAAAAAGCGCCATGATTGGGGGACTGAATATGTTTATCGAATCCCTCTTGGATTATCGTTCAATGATTTTGAAAAGAAAAAGGACCATTTTAGAGATGGACTTAATAACAAAGGCAGGTTTTTTAATTTAAAGGAGGTTCTTCAATTGGATTTCAAAAAGAATATCTTCAAACAATTAAGTAACCTATCCAAGACTGGACCAGGTAAGGAGAAAGATATTGAGTTGGAATATGACGGGATGCTGCATGTTAAAGTTTTAAACAATGGGTTACCTGCCTGCCTTTCTTTTGAAAAAGAGATGGTCGGGAAGTGTATTGATTGGGAAGTGCCTCTTGGCCAAACAAGATTTGGCTTTATTCACCATGATATGGAGAGTGGTCATATCACTTTGGCCGGGGCAACCAGGAAAGGGAAAACAGTCTTTCTTAAGCTGTTGATCGCCTCCCTTATTCATAACAATCCGGATAACACAAAGCTAACGCTTATTGACCTAAAGGGTGGTCTTGCATTTACCCGGTTTAAAAATGCAAAACAAGTAGAAACGGTTGCCACTGATCTAAGTAGTGCGTTAATCGCTTTACGGTCTGTAAAAAAAGAAATGGAAGAAATGAAAGGATGGTTTGATAAGAATGGATGCGAAGACATTAAAGAAGCTGGGTTTGATACTCGACATTTCATTATTGTTGATGAAGCAGCACAAATCTCGCCGAACATCATCACAGGGAAAGAAGAAAAGGAAAAAGCCCGTCAGTGTGAAGAAGCGCTCTCGGAAATAGCCAGGATTGGTGCAGGGTTGGGTTATAGGCTTGTTTATTGCAGTCAGTATCCAACAGCAGATGTCATGAACAAGCAAATTAAACAGAACTGCGATACAGTAATCACCTATAAATTACGTGATGCCATTGCCTCCCGAGTTGTTATGGATGAATCAGGTGCTGAGGATCTACCGGTGCCAGGTAGGGCTATATATAAAACACCGGACGGAACACAGTTAGTTCAGACTCCATTTATCACTAATGAGCAGATCGAGGAGATTATTAGGCCACATATTGTGATTAAGGCTCGAAAGGTGGAGAATGATGAACACAGAAAAGGAGAAAAGGGAGGAAGCAATACTTTTGAGCTTGAAGAAGTGTGATTATCTCACTAGAGAGCAAATAGAAAAGATGCATAGGCTTGGAAAAACACGTAATGCACAAAGGGTCCTAAGTGAAATGTCTGATTATATCTCATTCTTTACAGAGGAACGAAAAAAAGTATATTACTTAAATGCAGCTGGAAGGGAAAGAGTTCAGGCTGAAAAGGTACGTAAAAAAACAGCGATGGTAAACCACTATATAATAAGAAACGATTTGTTCATTAGTATGGGCCGGCCATTAAGCTGGAAGAACGAAGTAAAGATCACAATCCCCGATTCAAAAGTATCCATAATAGCAGATGCTGCTTATATCTCCAACAAAAATAAAATCCACCATTTTGTAGAAATTGATTATAAACAGTCCATGAGTAAAAATGCTGTCAAAATAAAAAGGTATAAGGAGTTATCAACATTTAATCCAGATTTTGTCCTTATATGGGTTACCACTACTCCTTACAGGAAGAAGAGGCTGGAATCATTGTGTGCCGGGTTGTCGTTTAAGATTTTCCTCAAAGATGACATCAAATAGGAGCGTGGCTAAAGTGGCAAAAACAAAAACGATTGAGTTTGGAAAGTTTATGTCTGGTGAGTATAAAGATGAGAAGAGAAAACAGAGGGTGGGGAATAATACCTTAAGTAATGCAGCAAAAATAGGTGCGGGATTGGCTTTACCCTTAGCCCTGGGATCCCCTTTCGGAGCAGTCTTAGGAGCTACAAAAGCATTTGCTGCCACTGGTACGAATACTCCTGCTGTTGTCGCTGTACCTGCAAATGCAAGTGAATGGATGGGGGAGAAAACATTATCAGCCCTGGCACATGTTCTGGATCCTGTTGTCGATATCTTAGTTGCACTAAGCTTTCCAGTAGCATCTGTCATTATTGTGGGAGCATGTTTTTTCTTCATGATGGGTAACTCTGAAAAAGCCTGGACCACCATTCAACATGCTTCATTAGGATATGTACTTATTCAAGTTAGTCCCTTGATCTTAGATGTCTTAAAACAAATAGGAAATGCAGTATAAAAATCACCTTGTTGACGGATTGTTGACAAACACGGTCAACAACAGCCCCATTTAACCAAACTCAGTCCTATAACCATTCTTTCAAGTATTAATGTACCTAGGCTTGTCCATCTTATTCATTTGGAGCATGTTACAAATACTATCCAAAAAGGGATAGCTTTTTTTATTTATTGGAGGTTATAAATGCGATATCTCAAGGCAAAATTAAAGATGTAGCCATAAAAGTGTGTGTGGACTAGAAGCGAGGAGAGTGGAAGGATTTTGAA
>JAPSKD010000001.1 GCA_031177865.1 Bacillus sp. (in: firmicutes)
ACATTTATAAAAAAAGAAAAGAAGCTAAAAACGCTTCTCTTCTTAAGTACGCCAAAAAACGGCAATTATAATTAGGGATTCGGGGGGAACTTGACAGTTTCGTTCATATCAGGGACCTGTCCCTCTGACCCAAAGACAAGGGGCCGCTGTCCCAAAGGAAGGAATGTGATGATGATGGCAAAGTATAGAATAGTGAAGACTGATTTTTGGAAGAATCCGGTTGTTTCGGAGGAGATGACGCCGGAGGATAAGTACTTCTTTTTATATCTTCTAACAAATTCCCACACAACCCAAATTGGAATCTATCGAATTACGAAAAAAGAGATGGCTTTTGATATGGGTTATTCCATTGAGACGATTCATGCGCTTATGGATCGCATGATCAACCACCACAAAATTATTCGTTACAATCCCAAAACAAGAGAAATCGCAATCAAAAACTGGGGAAAATATAATTTGCAAAAAGGCGGGAAACCGGTAATTGATTGTGTTGTATCAGAACTAGAAGAAGTGGAAGATACGACGCTAATTGAATATGTAGCAGAAAATATTGATCGAAATGATATTTTCACGATCTATGAATCTTTTTATGAAAATACTTCAGACTGGGACGAGGAACCTGTGACCCAATCAGGGTGGGAAAAAGAGCCCCTAATCCAATATGCGAACAAACGTTCAGACGATACGTTGACGACACGTGGTACGATACGTGGGCAAAAAGAAAAAGAAAAAGAAAATAAAAAACAACAACAGGTTCTTTACCCAAATATAGAATGTGAATCTAAGACAGAGGATATTCAGGAGATTGTGGAGTGTTGGGATCAAAACGGCTTTGGGTTGAACAATGTGAACGCCAAGGAGCAATTGTTAGCTTGGTTGGATGATTCTAGCTTTTTGAATCCGAAAGAGGTGATTTTAAAAGCGATGGATATTGCCTGTGGGAACAATAAGCGAAGGCTAAACTATGTAGTTGGAATTCTGAAAAACTGGGAAAACGAATCTTTACTCACTGTTGATGAAATTGATTTGTATTTCGAGGATAAAAAGAAAAGGGAAGTTGTCAAAACCATGAAAACAGGTCGAGCGATTCCGAGTACCTATCAATTTGATCCAACTGCAGGTGAGGACTGATGAATTTTGCAGAAACTGCCTATTTAGGGTGCTTGATTAAAGCGAATTATCTAATCAAGGATACCCTTATTTATCCTGAACAGCTAGAAGGAACCATTCATCAAGAATTAATGCGTAGGATGGTTGACTTTAGTAATTTGGGAAAGAGTATCGATTTGATCTCACTAACAACTATGCCTGATCTTGAAAACTTCGGGGGCATGTCCTATCTATCGAGCCTGCTTTCACATGCGGACGTAGAGAAATTCGAAGAGTTTGAGGCATTGATTATAGATCTATGGAAAGAGAGGGAAAAGAAGAACATCTTGACGTTAGCTAGTATGGGAAATTGGGAGATTACGAAGGTAATTAGCGAATTGGATAAAATCAACCAGCTGAAGATATACGATCATACACCTTTAAACCAAGCATTAGTCCATATGTATGAAGCACCATGGCAGGAGCAGGAAGTTATGAAAACGGCCACCTCCGGAATAAAAAAACTTGATGAAATGACGGGAGGTTTCCAGGATGGAGAGGTTACGATTCTAGCAGCAAGGCCATCAATGGGAAAGACTGACGTCATGCTGCATTTTGCTAAGGAAGCGGGTTGGGCAGGTTATTTGCCAATCGTCTTTTCCCTAGAAATGCCTGAAAAACTGATCACCACTAGACTAATAGCTTCAACTGGAGGATATAATCGGTTGAAAATGCGGGATCCTCAAAAATTGTTAAGTCAAAGTCAAAAGGACCGCTGGGCAGATATCATCGGCTATCTAAATGAAACGAATATCCAAATTTTCGATGGTGCCGGTCAAACCGTTTCAGAAATGAGAGCGAAGACTAGAAAAATGTTGCATCAGTTTCCAAACATGAAACCCATTATTTTCATAGACTACCTGACTCTAATTCACTCGAGTGAACTGTACGGAGGCAACGCCCATCTACAAGTAACGGAAATATCGAGGAATCTAAAAACAATGGCGAAGGATTTTAATTGCCCTGTGATTTGTTTGGCACAGTTAAATCGTTCTGTTGAAACAAGAGCTGAAAAACGACCGATGATGTCTGATATTCGAGAATCAGGCAGCATAGAACAGGATGCAGATGTGATTCTTTTCCTCTATCGCGAAAAGTATTATGACAAGGAAACAGACAACCCATTCCTTGAAATCATCGTCTCCAAAAACAGAAACGGTCCAGTAGGAACCATACAAGTTACATACAACGAATATACCGGGATGATAGAACAATAAGTGGGACAAGGGGACAGTTCCCAAAAAGGGGAGTACGATTATGAAAGTAAGAGATTTATACATAGATGCGATTTGCTACGAAGAAGTCAGTCTAGCCCATTACATTCATCATTTACTGCAAGAGGGTGTGGTTTCATTGGAGGATGACGAAACTAAATTGGATCTTAACGCTGCAGATCATGTAAAGGTAAGAGAGATGATTGAACACAATGTATTAGGATTTCATAAGATCGGTGTGTACGCATTGAAGAAGAATCAGCAAGAGTTTGTATTTATATTTGCAGAGTTTGAACAAGAGGCGTTTGAGTTCTTCGCCAAAACGTTTAATCAAACACCACTAAATTGTCATCCGTATTCACTAAATACGCAGCTGCTACGAGAAAGTAAATTGACGACGTTTTGGGAGATGCGGAAGGAGCATTTGGTCTTTCCTGCGATAGCGGGGTATTTTGAAAGATAGAGTATGGCGAGATAAGGGAGCGGTCTGTGCTGGGGTTCAGGCCCCATTTTTGATAATCGACAAAATTCGGTACGACAATAATAACAACGTTTACTGAAACCTGATACTCAAAAATTGAGTAGTCTATTTACCCGGATTGCTTTATTTGATACATATGTACATACTGTTAAACTTCCCAAATGTGGTATGTTTAAGAAAGGATAGCTATGTAAAGGGGGGAACATGTAAATGTATCTGTCGGAGTTAGATGTTGAAAAACTCTCAGATGCCCAACTGACCAAGCTTTTATTTTCAGATATTGAAGATGATTTAGCGAACGGAGATTGTATAATGGTAGCAGGTAGCAGTAAAGCTGTTAAATATCGCGTACCAAAAGCCGTAGAATTATATAAGCAAGGTAGAGCCAGTAAACTATTGTTTTCTGGTGGTGTGAAGTGGAAGGAAAGTGATTACTCAGAAGCAGTTTCGATGAAGAGAGAAGCCATAGTATTAGGGGTTTCTGAAAAAGATATACTTATTGAGGATCAGTCATTGCACACACTAGAAAATGTATTAGCCTCTCTATTCGTATTAAACAGAGAATTTCACCTATATATGATAAAACGAATTTTGGTAGTAACGACATCTTACCATATGACACGATTACATCTGACATTACAAACATATATGCCTAGTTGGATCACCTATACGTTATGTCCTGCTGATGATGCTTTCACCAGAAAGGATAACTGGTTACTAACCGAATTAGGTAGAAAACGTGTTCGAGATGAGGCTGCAAAACTGATAAAATACGTTAGACAAGGTGCATTGCGTGACATGAAAGTAGATTTGTAAATCGCTCACATAAGGTGTACTAAGAACATAGGGAACTTTAATAATAGGAAGTTCCCTTTATTATGAAGAAGTACAACAAACACCCATCGACAAAATTCGGGGCGTCACTGTGACAATAATAAATATTCCAAATCACTCTGTAAATACTAACCAATATGCTATAGTAAATAAGCCATTGAACAATTAAAAGGCATTATGATAAGAAGAGAGACGTGATTAACTTGCTAGATTTTTTACAACTTGGTATTCGAAAAGAGATTAACCATACATTGAAGTCATTGGGTATCGTGGAACCAACTCCCATTCAAGAACGGACGATTCCATCCGTACTTGAGGGGGAGGATGTGATTGCAAAAGCACAAACGGGAACAGGAAAGACGTTGGCTTTTGTTCTTCCGATTCTTGAAAAGATTGATGTGCACGAGTCGGATGTGCAAGCCCTTATTTTGACCCCAACAAGAGAATTAGCTCAGCAAATTTCAAAAGAAATTAAGAAAATGATAGAGAACGTAGAGGGTGTCAATGTGTTAGCTGTATACGGTGGTCAAGATGTTGAACATCAATTAAAAAAGTTAAAGGGAGCTCAGCATATTGTCGTGGCAACGCCTGGTCGGTTATTAGATCATATTCGACGTGGAACGATTGACCTTTCAATGATTAGGATGCTTGTGTTAGATGAAGCCGACCAAATGTTACTTATGGGTTTTCTTCCAGAGGTAGATGACATCATTAAAGAAACATTCCCTTCTAGACAAACCATGCTGTTTTCTGCAACAATGCCTAACGAAATTAAATCACTTGCCAAAAAATATATGAACGAGCCAGAGTTCATCGAAGTGAAAGCAAAAAAGGTTACGGTAGAAGAGATCAAACAAGTGGTGATTGAAACCACTGACCGGAGAAAACAAGCAACTTTATTGCATTTAATCGAAGAACACCGTCCTTTTTTAGCGATCATATTCTGTCGTACAAAAGTTCGTGCTAAAAAGCTACACGAAGCATTGATTGCTAACGGGTATGATTCAGACGAGTTGCATGGTGATTTAACACAGTCCAAACGTGAAAAAGCAATGAAACGATTTCGTGAGGCGAAAACACAGTTTTTAGTTGCCACAGATGTTGCTGCAAGGGGGCTGGATGTAGAAGGGGTGACACATGTCTATAACTATGACATCCCACAAGATGTGGAAAGCTATGTTCACCGGATTGGACGAACTGGCCGTGCAGGTGGCGACGGGGTTGCCTACACTTTAGTGGCTCCTAAGGATATGGAGTTCCTACGAATGATTGAAAAAGGGATTCATCAAAAATTCGAGATACAAGTGATTAAGGGCGTAAGTATCCCTGATCGTGAGGATTATGAGAGAGCAAGTGAGCAAAAAAACGAAAATAAACGCTCTGAAGGTAGTAGAAGAGACGGAAAGAAGGCTGCACCGTTTTCTTCAAATAGAAAGTCCAATGATAAGCAATCCAAAAGCAATTCAACGAGAGGTAGAGGGCGTAGTCGCTAAAAAGTAAATGATACAAAATGGATGCCTTACCCCTAAGACCGGTAAGGCAAAAATTTCAGGAGGATACACCCATGTTACATAAACAAATGAAAAATTACATTTCATCAGAATTGATGAGTGAAGAGAAACAAGTTGAATTATATCAAGAGGAAAAAGAGTACATAGAAAAATATGAATTGATTTCAAATGACGTTACATTAATAGAAAAGGATCCTACAACGCGTTTCCGTGAAGCTTACATAGAAAGATGTGATAAAGAAACAGAAGAAACAATATCTAAAGAATCATTCTCATTTTTAGAACACCCGATTGACTACCTTCAAAAACACAAGAATGAATTTCTATACTTTGAATCAGAATGGTTAGAACTAATCGGCGTTGATGCAATTGCCTTTGAAGTGAATGATGTATTCGGAACATACGATGTCATGGTAGGATTGAAGCTGCAGAAAAAATTCGAGGCATCTCTTAAAGAAAACTTAAGAAAAGATTTACATGGAGATGAAGCAAAATTTGAGTTGATGTTTAATCAAGATGATGGCTTATGGGACTTGAATTTCGCTTTGAATTACGTGAATGGGTTTAAAGAGGAGATGTCATTAGAGGAAGCTTATCGGCTAATATATCGATTTTTATTTATACTAGTAGAGAGAACGGAAGAAGGAAGCAGCAACGCAAATTAACTGTTAAATCGCATTTCTTTCCTACATATGATACCATTTATCTCTATACAAAAAAGGGACGTGATTGAACATGATAAAAATTAGCATACCGACTCCAGATATTACGATTACAGAACGGAAACAAATTCCGAAAGAAAACGAACCAATCATCAAGGATATTCACGGATTTATTGATTTTCATCTTATACCAAGAGACAAAGGCGGCATTTTCTTATTTTTTAATATAAATGATGAGCTTCTGTTTGTTGGGAAAGCGCGGAAACTACGTCAAAGAATTAAAAAACATTTTGAAGATACAGTTTCTCCTATTAAAATGCACAGAGACGAAGTCTATAAAATCGATATTTGCATCGTAGAAGACCCAATGGAACGAGACATTTACGAAACATATATCATAAATAAACTCCGATCCAAATATAACGTTGATAAAGTGTTTTATTAAGAAATATAGGTGCCAGACCCCAAGTGCGGTAATGATATACCGTGTTGGGGGTCTGGCTCTTTTTTTTCGACAATTTTCGAGTGATCACTGTGACGGAATTTAATGAAAAAGTATGAATTACAGAAACTCTGGGAAATTTGATAATTACTTTTAAAATTGCAGAGTTATTATGGTTAATAGAGCCGGCAAGATACGCAATGAGGTCCAAACCTCAATGTGCTAAAGCTTTTTGTGTATCGGGATTCAGTCGCCATTTTCCTGAAATTCGCAAATCTTCGGGTCGTCACTGTAACAGAACTATGAAGGCTCATCACGGTCAGTAAGAAACAACTAAGCACAATTAGCAGCATTTTATAACCACATGTTGCGCCTTCCCCCGCGCAAAAATTTCCGATAGCCCCCTGTAAGAACCATCTCCGTGGTTCGAGGAGAAACCGTTTTCATTATAACCAAATTGACTAAAAAGGGTCATCGCTAAATTTCATCAATCGGTTTTACTGAAGTAATGTTTCATAATTTTCAATTTTACAGAATTGATTAAATATATATATAATTAGTTAACAATTGAAAGGAGGACATAATGAAAATAAATTTAAACAGGCTTCAGGGGTATTTTAATGAAATGACAAAGGTTGGGGCTACTAAAAATGGCGGTGTTTCACGACTTGCTCTATCTTCCACTGACAAAGAAGCAAGAGATCTATTAATAAAGTGGTTAAAGGAGGCTGATCTAGAAGTTCGTATTGATGATGTTGGAAATATATATGGGAGAAAAGAGGGGACTGACCCGAATGCTGACCCGATTGTAATTGGATCGCATCTTGACTCAATTGAGGATGGCGGTTTATACGATGGGGTTTTGGGGATTATTTCTGGATTAGAAGTGATACAAACTCTTTCTGATTTATCTATTACTACAAGAAGGCCCATTGAAATTGGTAACTTTACAAATGAAGAAGGGGTCAGGTTTGAGTCTTTAATGGGAGGAAGTGGTGTACTCTCAAATGATTATGACCTCAACTCTATTTATGGCGAAAAAGATAGTAACGGAAAAACGTTCCTAAGTGAGTTGGATAGAATTGGTTACTTAGGTAGAAAGGAAAATCGTTTAAAAGCAGCAGAGGCCTTTATAGAGCTACATATAGAGCAAGGTCCTATTTTAGATAGTGAGAAAATACCAATAGGAGTCGTAGAGGGGATTTTAGGATTTACATGGTTAACTGTCACTATTACTGGTGAAACAAATACATCAGGACCTACTCCTATGTATTTAAGAAAAGACGCACTTACAAGTGTATCTAAAATGATAGTAGAAATTGAGAAACTGGCTTCAAAAATTGGTGAAAGGTCTATTACCACTGTAGGGGTGGTAGAAGTTAAACCAGGGCAAGTGAATTCTATCCCCGGAGAAGTGAAATTTACGGTTGATATACGGGATGAAGACCCTGTAAAGCAAAAAGCTGGTGTTCAAATGATAAAGGATTGCATAAGAACAATTGCTGAAAAAGACAAGGTCAATTTTAATATAGAAGAAAAAAAGACATTTGAACCTGTTAATTTTTCTCCTAGGGTTATTGATGCTTTAGTGGAGTCAGCAAATGAGCTAGGGTACTCATCAAAAATGATGATAAGTGGGGCAGGGCATATTTCAACCTATATGAATAATTTTTGCCCAACTGCCATGATTTTTGTCCCTAGTATTGGTGGGTTAAGTCATCTGCCGAGTGAGAAGACCGAATGGGATGATATTGAAAAAGGTGTAAGCGTTTTATTGAATGCAGTTCTTAAATTAGCAGAAGTTCAAAAAGATGTTCAAAAAGTTAACTAAATTATTATTGAGACAATTTGAACTACAGGAGGTAATTTATGTTTCAAGAACCGACGTTGTGGGGGTTACTCCCCCTTATTATCTTTGTTTTATTAGCATTTAGAAATAAACATCCAGTAGTAGCCATTGCTATTGCAATAATTGTTGGCGCTATTATGGCGAGAAGGATTAGTTGGTGTAGGATCTTCTATTCGAGAAGGGTTGAGCTCCTTCTTAGGTTACATTGGGTTATTAATTATGGCTGGTGCGGGTTTAGGGAAAATAGCGGAAAAAACCGGTGCAGCAGGAAACCTTGTTCGATTTATCATGGTAAAATTTAAAATAAATACACCTTCTAAGGCTATTATCGGAACAATGTTTTGTTCGATGTTACTTAGTGGACTTCTAGGAACCCTGGCAGGAGCCAACGCAGTATTAGCTCCAGTAATTATTCCTATTGTTGCGGCAGCAGGATTATCACCAAGTGTTTTAGCAATCATATTTCAGGGTGCTGGTACTACGGGACTTTTCTTAGGTCCTTTTACACCTCCAATGGTAACGCTAATGGAGTTAACTGGACTTTCGTATACACAGATATTAATTTCTGCTAGTATCCCACTTGCAGTAATTGTATGGATTACTACCTACTTTTTTTCAAAGAAAGTATTGTCAAAAACATTACTTGAACATGCTTATACAGCAGAAGATATTATTGACATGGAAAATAGTGATGATGGCATACCAGATAAAGACAGGGAAACAAAGAAGAAAACATCTTTACAAGCTACATGGGCCTTCTTAATCACCCTTTTTGGTCTTATTGGATATGGAGTAATTATTGAGGGTGGATCAACTTTTGCAATTATAATCATTTTAATTACTTCAATCGTCACAGGGTTAGCAGGAAGATTATCATTAAACGAAATGGTCGAAACCTTTTTTGAAGGTGCAAAACCACTAGTATGGTTGTTCTTCCAGTTTGTATTATTCACACCATTTATATATTATATTGAAAAACTTGGTGGATTCGAAGCATTAGCAAACTTATTAATGCCATTTGTAGAAAGTGGAGGAAAAGCAGCATTATTAAACATGATTACTGTATTGGGAGTAGCTGGAATTCCAGGTGCCTCAGTTGCGCAGATGACTATTTTAAATGAAATGTTTATTGGAGTCATCAGTGGCGTAGGAATCCCGATTACTGTGTGGGTTATGGTATTACTAGTTGGATCTCAAATGACCGAATATCTTTACCCAGTTGGTGATACGTTAGGTGCAATGGGAATAGCTAGATCAAGAGATTTAAAGAGTATGATTATTTTTGGTATCGTAGCAACTGTAATGGCAGTATTAATGGTTTTTGTTTATACAATAATAATCATTTAATTAAAAATATTTATACAATGGAGGGATGGAAAAACGATGAATAAAACAGACTTAAATCCAACTATAAATCTTTCACGGTTAAAATCCACTTTTGATGTGAGCAATAATATAGGGGCAACTAAAAATGGCGGAATAAATAGGTTAACACTCACAAAAGAAGATAAAGAAATGAGAGATATTTTTGTTAAATGGTTAAAGGACGCAGGTTTAACGGTTCGAATAGATGATTTCGGAAATATTTATGGACGTAGAGAAGGGAAAAATAAAGATGCTGGTGCTGTAATGATAGGTTCACATTTAGATACAATGCCTATGGCAGGTCGTTACGATGGTATTTTAGGAGTTTTAGCGGCTCTTGAAGTGGTTCGTACACTAAACGATTTTAACATAGAAACAGAACTCCCAATAGATGTTGTTAACTTTACAAATGAAGAAGGCGAAAGATTTAAGCCGAACATGCTTGGTTCTGGAGGAATTACTGGTAAGCATGAAAAGGAATTTATATATAATATTAAAGATTATGAGGGAAAGACCTTTTTAGAAAGTTTAAAAGAAATAGGTTATTTAGGAACTGAAGATAGCAGAGCGAAAAATGTTGCTTATTTTATTGAATTGCATATAGAACAAGGCCCTTTTCTAGAATCAAATAATAAAACTATAGGAGTGGTAAATGGAGTAAAAGGTAGTGCCCGATTTAAATTGTCAATAAAGGGAGTATCCGGTCATGGGGCTTTCCCCAATGATTATAGAAAAGACGCACTTATCGCTGCATCTGAAATTGCTTAAGTTATTGATAAACAACCAGATCTTTTTCCTGATAACCTAACTACGTCAATTGGAGTTTTTGAAGTACAACCTTCTATACAAAGTCAAACTGCTGAACATGTTGAAATGACTTTTGATGTCCGTCATATAAATGACGAAACTAAAAGACAAGCAATAGATAATATTAAAAAAGCTATTGATGAAATAGCGAAAGAAAAAAGAGTCGAAGTTAAACTAGAACAGTACTGGGACGCAAATGGACAGCATTTTGCAGGAAAGGTTATAGATACAGTTAAAGCTGGAGCAGAAGCTTATGGCTATTCTTATCAATTTATTACAAGTTCTCCTCTACATGATGCATCATATATCGCCGACATTGCTGAAACAGGGATGATTTTTATACCTTGTGAAAAAGGATTAAGCCACCGAGAAGAAGAATATGCATCTTATGAAGATATAGAAAAAGGTGTGAATACATTACTATATACTGTGAAATCATTAGCGAAGTAGAAATATTTAAATATAAAACCATTCTCTTCAAAAAGGATGGTTTTATATTTTATAACTATTAATCTATCACATATTCTCTTTGCTTTGCTCATTTAATAAGCTAATAAATACCTTCAATGCTGGCGAGACCCATTTATTTTTATGATAGGCCAATAAAGTCGTAATGGTTCGGTCTTCTAAATGTGTTGCGTTTAATTGCCCTGCATTCACCTCGGATTTAACAGCGAATTTAGGTAGTAATGACATGCCCATACCATTAATCACTAATTGTTTTATAGCTTCAATACTGCTAAATTCAAGAACAGATTTTTTTGGAATATTATTTTGAGTCAAATAATCCTCAAAAGTAGAACGGTAACTGCACCCCTGTTGAGTAAATAAAATTGTATTTTTGTCATTATCCCTAATTATAGGAGGCTGAATTAAGGTCATAGGTTCGTAACTTAGTGTATTAATAATTAGGTCTGAATGGTTATTACTTGGGTTTTCTAATAGAATGGCGACATCTATATCTCCACTTCTTAAGTAATTACATAGAACGTCGCCATTTGCTGCTTTTAAAGAAATATCAACTTCAGGATAAAGTTGATTATATTCCTTTATAATAGGAAGAAGTTGGTAAACTGTTAAAGATTCTGGTGCACCTATCGTCAAGTTGCCGGTAGGAATATCGTTTTCATTTTGATCTTCAGTAGATAATTCATAAATTCTTAATATTTCTGTTGCGTGAGGTAAAAAATTTTCACCTGTTTCGGTTAATACAAGTTTTTTCCCTAATTTATTAAATAAAGGGGATCCTAGCGTTTTTTCGATGGCCTGAATATGTGCCGTAATAGAGGATTGGGCATATCCTAGATGAACAGCGGCCCGTCCAAATCCTCCTAAATCAACAATTGTTTTGAAAGATTTAAGATGGCGAATTTCCATTGACGATCGACCTCCTTTTAACAAGATAAGGTTCAGAATGATAGATTTACATCTATCATAATACAAAGAAAGCATTTACAACAGTAGGTGTTAAGAATTTTTAGTATTAAGAAAGAGGTGTTTTCCATTAAAAAGTATTCAATGTATATAAATGGTGACTGGGTTGGGGAGCGTTTAGAGCAAATTGAAGTGATTAACCCTGCAAATGAAGAAGTGATTGCATCCGTTCCTATGGGCGGAACAAATGAGGCTGATTATGCAGTCGAAGTCGCTTTTAAGGCATTCGAAACATGGTCAAAATTTACTGCAGAAAAAAGAGGGAAACTATTGGCACGTTGGTTTTCTCTGATTGAAACAGAAGCAGAGGAAATTGCAAAAACTCTAACTTTAGAACAGGGGAAGCCGTTTAATGAAGCTCTTAATGAAGTCCAATATGCAAACAGCTTTATTAGTTGGTACGCAGAAGAGGGAAAGCGTATATACGGGGAAACCATACCTTCATCTCATGAAAATAAGCGAATTATAGTACAAAGACAACCGGTAGGGGTTGTGGCAGCGATTACTCCATGGAATTTTCCAGCTGCGATGATTACCCGTAAAGTGGCGCCAGCTCTGGCAGCAGGATGTACAGTTGTTATTAAGCCAGCCGAATCAACACCATTAACTGCACTTAAACTAGCGGAATTAGCCGAAAAAGCAGAAATCCCCTCCGGTGTAATAAATGTTGTGACAGGTGATCCGAAAGAAATTGGAGATGCTTGGTTAAAAGATGAGCGAGTGAGGAAAATTACTTTTACTGGTTCTACAAAAGTTGGTAAATCCTTAATGCGAAGTGCTGCGGATACGGTAAAACTTATTTCCTTAGAATTAGGGGGTAATGCCCCATTCATTGTTATGGAGGATGCCGATCTAAACAAAGCAATTAATGGAATAGTTGCTTCAAAGTTTCGGAATGCTGGGCAAACTTGTGTATGTACAAACCGAATTTATGTTCACGAATCATTGGAGCAAGCATTTACAGATAAACTAATTGAGTCTGTAAAAAGTTTAAAGGTTGGGGAAGGAATTGATTCAACTACTGACATAGGGCCCTTGATTAATCAAAGTGCTATTGAGAAGGTGCAATCATTAATAAGTAATGCTAGAGATAACGGTGGAAAGGTTCTTACAGGAGGGAGCATTCCAAATACTGCTAAAGGATTCTTTATAGAGCCAACTGTAATCACGAATGCTAATGATGAAATGCTTTGTATGAAGGAGGAAATCTTTGGTCCGATTGCATCGATTTCAACATTTCGAGATGAAGAGGAAGTTATCAGAAGGGCTAATAATACCCCATATGGTTTGGCAGCTTATTTATTCACTGAAAACTTAAGTAAAGCCATACGCATTAGTGAAAAGTTAGAATTTGGTATTGTAGGACTTAATGACGGAACGCCATCTGTTGCACAGGCACCTTTTGGTGGGTTTAAAGAGAGTGGCCTTGGACGTGAAGGTGGTCATTATGGGATCAATGAGTTTCTGGAGGTTAAGTATATTTCGATAGGGCTTTAAATAGGAAAGTTTAGCTATTTTCCACTTATCGTAAAAAATAAAATTATGGGGCTTTAAGAGTTTGTATAGCAAACCTTAGTCACTTGAAATTTTGTGGGTCGTATATTGGAAGAAATGGGTATTAGAAAGTTGCTAATTATAATTAATAAGAATAGTAATTGGATTTATTAGTTAAGAAGCAACAGGGTTGGGACTAGTATAAAAAAGGCGAGGGGTTTGTGCCATATAATCTTCACGATGTGAAGTGGGGGCAGGTTGACGTTGGGAATTCGAGAATAAGGGTTGTTATCGATCTTTATCCTGATAAATACACTGAAGGAGATTTAGAACAACAGCTGGATCTCTCCATAGAAGAGAAGTTTAAAAGAATAACAGATTTTTATTTTGCGAAAACAGACGAAATAGATCCTCCCTTTCATGATGCAGTCGTCATCTCACTCTACAACGATTAATTCGAAAATGATGGCTATGATTTTTCTAAATTATTTAAGTTTATAAGTAAAACATCTGAAGAAGCATATTTCAAGACGGATTAGCCTGAAAAACTAAGGAAATAATCTTGGAGTCATAGGATACACAAGGATAGTTTAGGTCTAATTATCTCCTAATAATTGGCGTTCGACGGTTTCGTATATAATTCCACCATCACATAGTTATATGAAGTCAACCTATCCTTATACAAAGGATCGGTTGATTTTTTTATTTTACTTTAGCAAGGTAAACTGTCACTTGTTAATGGGTGTCAGTTTTTTATTTCTAAAAAAGAAGAAATAGGTACGGATTTTAGCAATCTTGGAAATGTTTTTTTGAGTTTGTCTTCAACAAGCTAAAGCGTTAGCTATTGTTGGACAGGGATAGAATATACTCTACTTTCATTGACAATCTTCTGGGCGTCGCCGTGATCTTAACTTTTAAGGGCACTATTGTAGCTCTTAATTACGTATGATATGAACAAGGTATGGTATAATTTACCTATTAATGTTGCTAAAAGAACCACTTTACGTCTTTATCAGATTATTAGACGAAAATAGATGAGAATATTTAAAAGGGAGTTAACGATTATGAGCGTGTACTATCAAAATCAACGTTATTCAGAAGTTGTCTATAGTAAAGAAAGTGAATTAGAAAGGGACGTTGTCCAAAATGCAGAATTATTTTTTGGTCAACGTTCGATTTATATTGATGCGAAGAAAAAGATTGAAGGAAAATCACTTGGGGGGAGTATACCAGATGGTTTTTTGTTTGATTTGTCGGATTTAAACAATCCTGTTTTTTATATTGTTGAAGCTGAGTTAAGCCAACACAGTTTTTATGGGCATATTTTTCCACAAATTACAAAATTCTTTGCATTTTTTAATAATCGTAAAAGCCAGGACGAATTAATTAACAAACTATACTCTCTTGTGCAGGAGGATAAAGAAATTACGGAAAAGTTTCGAAGTCTAATAGGTAGGAAAGAGCTTTATAAATTCATGAAGGATACGGTGGAAACTAGCCGCAACATTTTGATTATTATTGATGGAGAGAAAAAAGAGTTACCGGACATCATGGAAACCTACGGTGAATGGGGGAATACGGTAAAACTATTAATACTAAAAAAATATAGTGACGGCAAGGATACTATTTTTACACTTGATCCTGATTTTGAAAATGTTGAATACTCTGTCATGAATATTGATGAAGATGCAGACGAAGAAGTGAAGAAAGAATACACAGAAAAAATACATATGGACTATGCGATTGATAAGATTAAAAATCTTTACCTTTCAATACGAGGGACGGTGAAAGAAACATATCCAGAAGCAGAGTTTAACGCTACGAAATATTATATAGGGTTACGAAAAGGAGAAAGTAAAAAACAGGCTATCTTTATCTTTAATAAGAGAAGTCTTCGCATTGTTTTGATGAGAGAAGAAGACCTTGTAAGACCTATGCTGCCTTCTCATCCAATCAAATCTCTATCCGCTTCTGTACAGAAGTTCTGGAATGGGTCTTGTTGCGAAGTACAATTGTCAGATGACAAAAATATGAATGAAGTAGTAAGTTTGATCCTGGACATGTTAGACAAGGACAATAAATAGTTAAGAAAATAAGAAAATAAAAGTGAATAATTAACGCTGAAAATACAGGAGGACAAGCATATGGTAAATCCTCTTCAACTTGGTTGGATTGATTACTCGAATGAACACAGAAATAAAGTGATGGCCATTCTCGATTTGCTAGCCCAAAAAGGAGCTGTAGATGAGCTTGGGATTGGAATGATTAGAGATGGTTTCTCAGATACGTTCTTTCCTGGTACATCTACCTTACAAACGAGAGCCAAATATTTTTTTATTGTACCTTACTTAGTAATGGAGCTAGAAAAAGAATCATTCTCTAGTCATAATCAATTTCTAAATAAGCTCTCTCAACAAGAATTAGATCTTATTGATTTATTAAAACAAGGCGAGGATTTAGATGGAATTATTGGAGGGAGATCAGGTAAGAAATTAAAAAGAAAGCCATCCAGTATCTATTGGAATGGTCTTAGGAAATTTGAAATATTTAAGTATGAAAATCTTACCCTCGATAACTATGCTAAATCAGTTTTTGCCATGAAAAGAAATAAGCAAGCTTTAAAATCCTTAGGTGACGAGGAGACAGATGATATTGATGCTGGAAATGAATATTATGGGACATTTTGGCATTGTCTACTACCTGATAGTGATTGGAAAGAAAATCTACAAATAAAGCTTACTCGACAAGAAGCAGAGTTTTTGAAGCAAAGAATTACCTTATCTTCTAAAACAGAACACAGCCTTTTTGCTTTTTTACTACATCAAGATCCCGAAAAACTAAAACTTGTAGAATGTTTTGAAATGATCGGGGAGATGTTTGATTTACCTGATCACATAAAAAGGATGTACCAATTAGCAAACAAATTTAATAAATTTATTTCTGGAGCCAATATACGATACAATGTCATCCTTTCGAAACAGGAGAATGAGCACGCCGTAGAGGAATGGGAAAAATGGCTCAGTAGTTCTTTTGTGAAAAATGAATTTTCTTCTTTTCCTTATTTAGAGGTGTTAAGCCTTCTACATATAGACAGAAGAAATATACGATTGAAGAATTTCCTCCGTGATTGGCAGAGGCTTGCAGTAGATGGTGACGTGGGTGAAATCGATAACCTATTAATTAATAGAGAAGTAGAATTAAAATCAAAGGATCGTGCCAAGTTATATAATTCGAAGGCCTTTTCTTATGATGGGAATTGGGTTGGAATCAGGTCCTTAGATTATCGCTTTCGAGTTGCGAAATCGATAATTAACGATATTTTGGACGGATTGGAGGAGTAGCGTGCTTAAGCCAGATAAAAACAGATTGAACTATAGTGACATATTAAAGCCACCGGTAGATTATGAAGTTGAATTTGCGATTGGGACGACTTATACACTTGATTTAGAGGCATTAATTGGGGTGCCACTAGCGCTAAGTTTAGCAGAAGAGATGAGTCATACATTTCAAGATAATCCGATCTTTATGTTGGAAGGACTTAGACGGGCATCTGATAAATTTATGATTTTCTGCGAAGCAGGGCAAATAAAGGTACCTCAGAAAAACAATACAATTTTTGCATTATTAGAAAACAGCGTAAGTGAAATCGCGTTAGAAAACGACCTCTCCTTCCATCCAAAAGTATGGCTTGTTAAATATGTGAATAAAGAAAAGCGAGAGTTATATCGACTCCTCGTGTTAACACGAAATTTAACATTTGACCGCAGCTGGGATATTGCGTTGGCATTGGAAGGAGAAAAGCAAGAGGATGTGAATCCTAAGACGAAACCGTTAAAGGACTTTCTTAATCATCTACTTCCTTATGTTTCAGATACGACTAAGGGGGAATCGATGAAGAATCTCCTAACAGAATTGGATTTTGTACATTTTGCACCAGGTGGTAACTTTGTGGATTATGATTTTCTGCCACTTGGAATCGAAGAATATAGTAAAGACAATACCGAAATTTTTGAAACATATCATGATCTCATTATTATGTCCCCGTTTTTAAGTGGAAGTACGTTAAAAGAATTGACAGAGAAAAAGTTGTCAGACGAGAAGTTCGTACTGATTACAAGAAGAACGGAATTACATAAACTTCAGAATGATATTCTTGATTATTGTGATATCTATGTATTAAAAGAAATGATTGTTGAAGGCGAAGGTGTGATTAGCGAAGAGGATGACGAGGATATGGAGATTGCTCAGCCTCAGGATATTCATGCTAAATTGTATGTGAAGAGTAAATATAATCAACACCATTTTTACATAGGTTCTGCCAATTGTTCTAGGAATGCGTTTCATGGAAATGTAGAATTTCTACTAAAATTAAAATACAAGAAGTATGGGTTTAGAATACAACAATTGCTTGAAGATTTATTTGGGAAAGACGAGGAAGATAATCCATTTGAAAAAATCGAATTTCTTCCGGATATTGAAGAAGAAAAGGAAGAAGACTTGCTAGAACAACTACAAAAAGGGATTAAACAACTTTGTAGAAGTGATTTACGAGCAATTGTTACAGAGACTCAAGGTACGTATTCGTTAGCTATCCATAGCAAGGAACTCCCAAGTACTGTTCGTTTTTTTATTAAACCATTGTTAAGTCAAGTCCAGGAGCAATTATTAGAGGAAACCGTTCTTTTCTCTGATTTGAGTTTGTTAGAACTTGGGGAATTTTACACTGTTAAAGCTGTATTAGATGATACCCAAGTAGAAAGAATTATAAAAATCGATACAGAGGGAATACCAGCTGAAAGAGATAGCGAGATATATAAAAGTATTATTCGTGATCCATTGACTTTTCTGAGATATGTCGCATTTCTATTAGCAGATGATTTCTTACTTGCAGCACTTGAACAGTCTGAAAGAAACAAAAAAGGAGACTTTGCATGGGATTCTGCTTATAGGGATGGACCCATTCTGTACGAGAATATGTTGAGGACAGTTTCACGTTCTCCTGAAAAACTTGATGATGTGGAATATGTAATTGATATTATTCGTGACAAAGAAATCATCCCAGAAGACTTCGAAATATTGTATCAAACTTTTAAAAGGGCAAATCAGAATAGGTGAATGACATGATAAATCTGGAACAGAAAGAAAAGGAAATACTTTCGGGACTCAAGGATTTTCAAAGAGCCACGGTTGAACGAATTCATTATCTATTTACCAATAATCATAGCCGTGTACTTGTAGCTGATGAAGTAGGTCTTGGTAAAACATTAATAGCTAAAGGGGTTATTGCCAAGACCGCTCGGTATCACAGGGAAATAGTAGAAGATCCTTTATTTAAGGTTGTGTACGTTTGTTCGAATCAGGGCATTGTTAGTCAGAATTTGAAAAAATTAATGATTGATCAGAATGTACAGGTAGAAAAGGCTTCCAACAATCGGTTATCCATGCAACACCTTAGAATTTTTGAAGATAAGTATGATGAAGAGCTAAAGGAAAAATATATTCAATTAATTCCTTTAACACCGATGACATCGTTTGAAATGACTACCGGCTTTGGTAGTGCAAATGAAAGAGCTTTGATGTTTGCTTTTTTAAAAAGACATAAAGAACTTCAAGAATATATCGAAGAGTTAGATTGGTTCATGATGGACAAGGCCAAATCTAGTTGGAACGGGCTAAAGAACGATTATGAGGATAGAGTCTTGACTGTCGATGAGATAAGTCATGGGGAATACATGGAAACGATTCTCTCACAAATTGAACAAGTGTTCGATAACAATCCTAGTATTAATCATGAACTTCAGGAAGTTTGTCAACTCATAAAGGAACACAAATATCCTGATGCAAGAGTAAAAGGCTCAAAAAAAGTCATTCTTTTTTTACGTAAAATGATGGCTGAAATCAGTGTGAAGATGATGGAGCCAGATTTGGTGATTATGGATGAATTCCAACGATTTTCGGAGTTGATTAATACGGAAAGTGAAAGTGAGACCGCAATTCTTGCAAAGAAATTTTTTAATAGTGGTAACTCCTCAAAAGAAGAAGTGAAAACGCTCCTTCTTTCGGCGACACCTTATAAAATGTACTCGACATTGGAGGAAATCCAGGAGTCTGGTAGTGATGATCATTACAAGGAGTTTTTTCAGGTCACAAATTTCTTATTTGAAAAAAAACCAGATCAACAGCAGAAGTTTGAAACGGTGTGGAAAGATTATTCCGCAGCATTAAGTGAGTTTACACATCATGATTTAGTTATTTTAAGGGTAAAAAAGCAAGAAGCAGAGGAGCAGCTTTATAAAGGGATAGCTCGAACCGAAAGAATGCTTGCAGAAGGCGCAAGTGAATTGATTAAAGGAAGAGTAGAGAAATTAGAGGTTTCTCATGAAGATGTAAGATCCTATATAAATATGGACCAACTGCTACAAGACGCGGAATTAAATGATAAACTGCCGGTGGAGTATGTGAAATCCGCACCATATTTGATGTCTTTTATGGATAAATATAAATTAAAACAGAAAATCTCGCAGTATTTCAACCATCATCCTGACAAAGTGTCTTTAGCAAATAAAGAAGGACTATGGGTTGAGAGAAAAAGCATTGATAATTATAAGCAAATACCTGATGTAAATGCTAGACTATCAAAATTAAAGGAAATTGCGTTGCCTCAAGGGGCAGAGAAATTATTATGGGTTCCGCCATCTCGTCCATACTACGAGTTTGGAGGAAGCTATACTGGACATCAGCAATTCTCGAAAGTGTTAGTGTTTTCTGCTTGGGAAATGGTGCCTAGATCAATTGCAACGTTGCTTTCTTATGAAGCGGAGCGCTTAACGGTTGGTGAAATGATTAAAAAGATACCTAATAAGAAAAAGCGTAAAAGTAAAAAGAATTATCTCTATTCAGCAGAGAGAAGATTCCCACAGCCACGTATTCGCTTTGTCATGAAAGATAACGCACCATCTAATATGAATCATCTGACGCTACTATATCCTTCTATTTCTTTAGCAAAATTATTTGATCCGGTGGATGTCTTAAACCGGAAAGTAACACTAGCTGAGATAAAAGTGGAGATTACTGAAAGAATCAAGGAAATGCTCAATGAGATACCAGAAGAAGAAAGTTCTAAAATAGATGAACGATGGTATTTTATGGCTCCTCTTTTATTTGATATAAAGGAACCCGTCATGAATAATTGGTTCTCTACTGAGCGCTTTATGGAAGTTGATGATCCAGGAGATACGAAAGATGGAGACAACAACGCATTAACACTTCACTTTAAAGAGTTACGGGAAATATTCTTTTCAGCGGAAAACCCTACTTTAGGGAAGAAACCAGATGATTTAGTTGAAGTATTGGTGAATATGGCACTCGGTTCGCCGAGCGTTTGCGGATTACGAATGCTAGAGCAAGTTGACTCAACATCTTTAACGGATATCGTTATGTTAGCCAAATCAGTGCTTAATAGGTTTAATTCTCAGGAAGCAATTGCTATTGTTGATTTGGAATATTCAACGAAAGATAGAGAACACACCCATTGGAAAAATGTCCTTCGATACTGTGTAGATGGCAACTTTCAGGCAATGATTGATGAATATGCTCATATGCTGCTTGAAGAGGGTGGTTTAAAACATAAAGATACGACGGAAAGGAATCAAGAGCTTATTAAGGCGATAAAAGAATCGTTAGAGTTTCGTAGTGCCCCATTACAAGTAGATACTTTCACTAGTTTCAAGAGAAGGGTGGCAACAGGAACATCTCATTCAGGATTACGTATGCGAACAAGTTATGCTGTTGGTTTCGCCGATAAACGAAACGAGGACAGGGCACACGACAGAAAGCAGAGTGTCAGAAGATCTTTCAATTCACCATTCCGTCCATTTGTACTTGCTTCCACCTCGATTGGGCAAGAAGGACTAGATTTCCATTATTATTGTCGTAAAATCGTTCACTGGAACCTACCTTCTAATCCGATTGACTTGGAACAACGGGAAGGTAGAATTAATCGCTACAAATCCTTTGCTATACGTCAAAACATAGCCGAAAAATATGGGAAAATAGAATTTGAAAGAGACATATGGGAAGAGATGTTTGATCAAGCGAATAAAAGTGAACGTAATGAAAATACATCTGAGTTAGTACCATACTGGACTCTCTCTGAGAATCAGGGTATACAAATAGAAAGAATTGTGCCAATCTATCCATTTAGTAAGGACGGACATAAATATCAACGCTTGATGAAAATACTTCAGCTCTACCGATTAAGCTTAGGACAAGCAAAACAAGAGGAGCTTTTGGAATATATCTTTCAACATGATGTGGATGAAGCAGAGCTCAAGGAGATGTTTATGAATTTGAGTCCTTATTATAGGGGTTAAGTAATAATTTAACTGAGCGCGAAGATTAGATGCAACATAGAAAAATGTGAAATATCAACAATATTAATTTTAATTAAAGAGGAAGACAGTGCAAACTATGTTTTCCTCTTTTATATTATGCATTTTAGGAAAACTTGAGGGAATTATTATAGCATAATGATAATTATGAATCGCTGGTAATTTACCTCAATCTTATATAGACATCTCTAAAAAATTGAAGGTCTAGTTTGATAATTTCCTAGGGAAGCGCACTATATGACATATCGTAAAAGAATGTTGTGAATTCATGTTGCTATTTGTCATTTTCTTTGAAAATAAGTAGAATAACCGTCGCATAACCTATAATAATAAAAAGGTTTACAATTTATAAAAAGCTGATAATAGATGAAGATAATGAAGTGTGGTTTGTAATAAATAGTTTAAATATGGCCATTAATTGAGGGTAGTTAATTATAAGTAGGGGTGGACAAAGTGACAGACGAACTATACAAAACGAAAGCTGAAGTCCATAATCGTGGGCTTGAAGCTATTGGAAAGACCCTAAGAGAAATTAATAATAACCAACCACTTACTGGGGCGCACAAATCCGGTGCTGGTGATGCGTGGGAGACTTGGTTTGGTAAAGTAAAGGATAGCGATAGCGAACCAGATATGCGAGAAGCTGGTGTTGAATTAAAAGCCACTCCAATCAAAGAGAATAAAAATGGTACACTAAGCGCTAAAGAGAGATTAGTTTTAAACATTATCAACTATAAAGAGGTAGTAAAAGAACCATTTGAAACAAGTCATTTCCTGCACAAAAACAGCACAATGGAGCTTGCTTTTTATAGGTGGAAACCTGATACAAAGAAGGATGACTTCGTTATTACAGATGTTGTTTTGTATGAAATGATGAAAAATCCTGTGGACTTCGCCATTATCAAACAGGATTGGCATATCATCGATGATCATATTAAAAAAGGACGAGCGCATGAATTGTCTGAGCGTCTCACTACGTATCTTTCTCCGTGTACGAAAGGGAAAACGGCTGAAGAATCTTACCGTGACCAACCTTGTTCCAAAACTCCTGCAAAGCAAAGGGCATATTCGTTAAAAGGCGGGTATATGACCTATTTATACAGGACTTATGTATTAGGTGAGGATGCATCTCCCGCTATTGTTACTAATCCATTAGAATTGGAAACTAAATCGTTATTGGATATTATCCTCGATAAAATAAGACCTTTTATCGGAAAAAAACGTGCTGATTTAGCAAGGGAATTTAATGTTAAAGATAATACTAATTCAACTAACCCAGAAATAATAAAGTATATACTGGGTATTAAAGGTGCAAAAAAAGATGATTTCGGTCAAGAAATGACAAAGGCTAATATTAAACCTAAGGCCGTGGTTGTTAATAAAGGGAATAAAGATCTAAAAGAAGAATTTAAAATTCGAGAATACAAATTTGCAGAAGTTATCGAAGAAACATGGGAAGAATCTGAACTAAGAGAGTTTCTTCAAGATACTAAATTTTTAATTGTTGTTTTCGAAAAAGATGGAGACGATTACTGGCTTAAAGGTGCGAAATTTTGGGAAATGCCTGAGGAAGATATTGAAACTTCAGCTCGTATGGTTTGGGAAGATACAATTCATAAGATAAAAACGGGAGTTGAGATTACCTGGACTCCAACCAAAAGGACAACGAACTTTATCAAATCTTCTTTAGATAATAAATTGTTCAGTAAATTGTCGGCAAGCCAAACAGCATATCATGAAAATAGTCCATACTCTGACAAATTACCCGCAAAAATCAATTGGATTAATCGTCCAGATGATAAAATAGATTTGTATTCGGATTACTACATGACTAGACAAGCATGGTGGTTAAACAAAGTATATATTTATAATCAGATAGCTGATATGTTTGATTCTGAATAAACATCTCGAATATTATAAAAATAAATAAAGTAGAACAAATGTTTCTATTGATGTATACTTATAAGTAATAAAACTCCTTGTTATTTTCAACTGCTGTTATTGATAAAATCAATTGTTTACCATATATTTTGAGACTGAAATTATTTAGGATTTGTGATAAGATTATTAAATCTATTTCTATTGGTATGTTGATATACTAGTAATTTTGATAGCAACTTAAGATTTTTCTTGATCCTATCAAACTTCTTCAATATACTATTACTTAAGTATATTCCATACCGAAAGGATGTACGTTTATGTTGAAAGTAATTGAGTTATTCGCAGGTGTTGGTGGATTTAGACTTGGCCTCGAAGCAACAAAAGGATTTGAGACGGTTTGGGGTAACCAATGGGAACCATCAAAAAAAGCCCAAGATGCCTTTGATTGCTACGCAAGAAATTTTGAGGGAAAAGGAATCCATTCAAATCAAGATATTACGACAGTTAATATCGCACAATTATTAGATCTAGACCCAGACATTATTGTTGGAGGTTTTCCTTGTCAGGACTATTCCGTTGCCCGAAGCCTGTCAGGAGAAAAGGGGATACAAGGAAAAAAAGGAGTTCTTTTTTGGGAGATTATGAGGTTAGCTACGAAGCTTAGACCGAAATACCTGTTGCTTGAAAATGTTGACCGCTTGTTAAAATCTCCATCCAAACAGCGGGGAAGGGACTTTTCTGTAATGCTAGCGAGCCTCAATGAGATTGGATACTCAGTAGAATGGCGTGTTATTAATGCTGCTGAATATGGGTTTGCTCAGAGACGGCGGCGGGTATTTATCTTTGCCATTCGAAATGATAGTCCATTTGTACATGCACGAAAAAAACATGCTAATAATGAGATGGTGCGAAAAGAAGGCTTTTTTGCAAAGGCCTTTCCGGTCACTGATGATATATCAAAGCATAAGCCTAGTGAATTTGAGTTATCTACTGATTTACTATTTATTTCTAATCATTTTTCTGCAAAATACCTCAATGCTGGTATTATGAGGAACGGGGTTGTTTATACCGAGGAGTTAACTCCAATGGAAGAAACACCAATAACTCTTCAGGAAATTATTGAATCAAATGTTGATGAAAAATATTACTTATCTGAGGATGCAATTGAGAAGTTCCGTTATTTAAAAGGTCCAAAAAGGATTGAACGAACTTCGGCAAGTGGACATAAGTATATTTTTTCTGAAGGCGGCATGTCCTTCCCAGAGCCGTTGGACAAGCCAGGCAGGACAATGTTAACAAGTGAAGCTACTACCAACCGAAGTAGCCATGTTATAGAGGACCCTGAAACAAAAAGAATTAGAGTTCTTACACCAGTTGAGTGTGAAAGACTTAATGGATTCCCCGATAACTGGACTCTAGGAATGTCTGAACGGATGAGATATTTTTGTATGGGTAATGCACTCGTCGTTGGATTAATTGAGCGTATGGGTATGAGAATCCTCGAGATTGAAGAAGAAGTATCGAAAGCTGTTCTAGAGGAACCACAGCAATTGAGTTTGTTTTAAATTAGTATAAAATATGTTTTGAGGTCCTTAACTGTCAAAGTTAAGGGCTTTTTTATTTTCAATGTCAATTACTTCGTATCATAGCAATAGGTAAAATTTCCTAAATAAAAATGGGGATAGTAGTAAAATTATGTTAAAATATTATAAGGAATTTTAAAAATTATGATTAATAGGTGATTAGTTTGACATTAGATGTAAGTAAACTTGAAACTTTGATATCAAATCAGTTCCAAGAATTTATCGGCCTTTCGTTTGATGAGATTTCATATAGTATAAGTTTAAACCCTGAGCTAGTTACTAATAAAGCGTCTATTGTTACAATCGTGAACAGGATGTTAGATTACAAAAATATAAATAAGAAGCAATTGGCGGATGAAATATTACCTAAGGAATTATCTATAAAAACAGTTCGATTAAAGTCCGATGGTAAGGCTAGAGAATCGATGTCATTTGAACAAGTTAAATTTATGGAAGTTGTTGAAGAGTCTTGGGAATTTAGTAAGTTAAGAAAAAAATTTGTTGATACTATCTTTTTATTCTTTGTTTTTCAATATAAGGAGTCAGTAGATGGACAGATCTTAGTTTTTAAGGGTACGAAGATTTGGCAGATGCCGCAAGAAACGCTAGAGGCAGATGTCAAAAGACTTTGGGAAACTACAAGTGAGATAGTTAGGAATGGTGTGAAATTTAAAGAAAAGATTGTGGGGAACAAAATATATATTCAAAATAATTTACCTGGAATCGCTGATACTTCTGTCGCACATATTCGTCCAAAAGCAAGTGATAGCAACGATAAAGTAGAATTACCAGATGGACAGATGATTACAAAGCAGGCATATTGGTTAAATGCTAGCTACATTGGAGAGATTTTACAAGATTTACCTGATGTAAATCTAAAAAAGTCAAAGCAAGTAAAGAGTCACTTAGTGTTCTCTAGGGAAGATCTTAAGAGAATAAAAGCCAAATTAGAAGAGCAAGCATATCCTGTAGAGGAATTCATTATTAAGGCTAAACAGGTGAAATCAGACTTTACAGAGATGCATGTTACTCAAGAGTTCGTTTCGAAAATCGGTTTTAAATTAAATAATCGATTTGTAATCTCAGAAGAAATAGAAAGTATCGACAAATATATCGATCAAATTGTTTTTAGCAGTCATTATTTTCAATTACCCAAAAATCCTGTGTTTCAAGCACCTTATGTTATGCGTAAAATTGAAAATTACGAAAACGATTTTAAATTACTAAAAATTGAAGAAAACCTTTATATAACAAATGCTAGTCTTCTTAATGGCGGAGTTACTAAAGAGAACTTAATGAGTTATAAGGATTCAGTAGAGAGGTTTGTTGAAGATGGCAAGTTCTTCACTCTCCGTTTTATAGAGGATAATGGTTTTTACCATGAATTAATGGAATATGGATTTGATGAGATATTTTACCAGAGTATACTTATGCGCCCTGGACGTCTGAAGTATTTAAAAATTGCTAAACAAGTAGTGTTTATTAAATCTAAAGTAGACGTAACTGTGAATGATCTAATGGCGTATTTATTACAAGATAATCAATCCATTACTGTAGATAAACTTATTGAAAGATCACAGTCGTTATGTCAGTTAAATCTTGATTATGATCATGCAATTAAATTAATGAAAAATACAACTTACTTTTATTCTGAGGATCTCCTAAAATTGTACGAGGATCAGGAGATCTACTATAAAGAAATATATAAATAGGTAGATGAGGGAGGAGAATCCCCTATGTACAGCCTTTATGCTCTGTGCCTATACGGAATATCAATTAATCAGGTTAAAAAATTAGTGGAGACTGGTTTGACCTTAGAGGACTTTAAACAACGAACAGATAAAACTATTACTCTGGCAAATCATAAACCGTCTCTTTTTCATAACATTTTAGAAATTATTCCCTCCATAAAAGATGAAGAACAGCAAGATAATCTTTATCATCTTGCTCACGAGGGATTATCGGGTCAAATAATAAAAAACTTAATAGACCTTAATATAACTTACCAAGACTTAAATGAGCTTTCTTTAGAGAAGTACAATGAAATGGTTAGCGGTAACCGTACTAACGTTTATAAAAAAATAATGTCAGCATTTGAAGCTGTCGAGACTAATAAAGATAGAATTCCATTGCGAATAGTAAGGGAGTTAATTCTAGAAATTCTAGAAAATCTGCACCTAGATGAATCAATTACTATTGAAAAGATGGAAGAAATCTTAAAAGAAAAAACGATTCAACCACTAGATAAGAAGTTAATACAATCTGTAATTAATCAACTTTCTGAAGTAAATTATGTTAATTTCGACACAAATGGAGTCAAAAGATGTTATCCGAAATTACTTGACTATCTTAGTGAAAATTTTAAGGATAAGGAAATTTTTATCAAGCGTTTACAAGGCCAAACACTCTTCCAGTTAGCAAATGAATATCAATATTCTAGACAAGGAATTCGTAATATTGAAACGAGAGTTATTAAAAGAATGCCTATTTTTGAAGAAGATTTACGATATAGGATTGACTTTGAGAGGTATGATTTATCTCAGGAATTGTTCTGTAGATTGTATGAAGAACCAGTTGAAGTATATAACTATTTAAATGCAAAGTATACTAAAGGTAACTCGACAATTTTATCCGATATTTTTAGTGCAAAATTTACAGATCAACAACGTAGATTCATTCTTCGTTATTATAATCGATTTATAAATAAACAAGGTGAGATTAAGGAAATATCAAAAATGAGCATCTTTGAGGAAGTTGTTTCAAGATATGCTCTAGATACTGTTACGGATACAGAAATGGTAGTAAAGTTTAATGAGTATATCATTAAGAATAACCTCCCAAAATCGTATTTATCAGAAGAATCCTCACTACGTGGAATAAGCGATCGTTGCCAGAACACGGTAAGGGGAAAGGGGAATACGTATCGTTACTATGATTTTGAAGCAATATCCAATGATATCATTCAGAGCTTAACAGAGAAGTTAGACCTTAGTCCAGGTGTTTATAGTATGAAGAAAATTTTCAGAGATAATCCAGAGTTAATGATGGAAATTGACATTCGTACTGAATATGAGTTACACAATTTGTACCGACGACTCGTTGATGTGGAAAATGTCTACTATACAAGAATGCCTGAATTTACGATAGGAAATATAGAAAAGAAAGAGTTTTTTATTGGGTTATTCCAGGAATATTCACCAATTCTTTTAAGAGACTTTGTTAATTATGTTGAGGAAGAATATGGTTTACGGCAAGATTCACTAACTAGTTACATCCTAGGGTATTTAACTGAATATTTACACGAAGAATACATAAAAACTGACTATATAGAAATGACGGAAGAGGAATATCAACAATTAAAGACTGTACTCACAAATCCAATATATACAGTAGAAGAATTGAAAAAGTTAGGAAAGTCGATTAGAGAGGACTTTGATGAGAGATTTATCAATAATATGAACTTATCCAAGGTAAACTATCAAATAAAAAGTAATTTTGTGCTTAGTAGTACTTATAATAGTATTGATGAATACTTCCGTACCACTATTTTGTCAGAGGATTACTTCACCAACGAACATTTAGATGTTTATAAGACACAATCCTTTAAAGCTGTACTCTATAATTTAGAGAAAACCTTTGAGATTTTTACAATTGAGAAGGACGTATATATCACCTTTAAGAAGTTGAAAGAGGCTGGAATAACACTAGATGTAATTTTGGATTATAAGCGCTCATTATTCGATTTTATTGAGGAAGATGACAGGTACTTTACACTATATTCAGTAAGGGAAGAAGGATTTGAACATTATATAGATAGCTTAGGTTTTTCCGACATATTCTACGAACGGTTAATCTTTGCATTTGAAGAATTTAGAGGAACTCAAGTATCTAATACTTATATCTTTAGGAAAACTAATTCAGCGGTTTCGCTGCGCGATTTTCTCTATAATTATGTGTCGACGAAACGTGTGATTAAACTAGAAGATTTAATTGATCAAATAGAGCAAAGCTATAATGTCGTCTTAGAATCATCAAAAGTCATTTTTTTACTTAGACAAGTGGATGTTTTCTATTCAGAGGAGTTATATAAATTTTATATAGACAAAGAGGATTACTTTGAGGAGGTTTATGAATAATGGGAGATATAAATTTAATTGAGCTTATTGGTAAGGATATAACAAAAACTTCAGGAACTAGAAAATTGACCATTAAAGGTAAAACAGATAACTATGAGGTATATCGAGTACCTTTAGAATATCTATTTTACAATGAACAAAATGGACGAATTGCAACGTATATAAGCAAGTATGAGGATGAGCAAGGTCCGCTAGACATAGAAAATAAAGACGAATATAACAGAATAGTACACCAGTTTATTGTAGATTCAAATAAGAATGCCTTAAATAAAACAAAAAACAATATTAAATTGTTTGGACAACGATTACCAGGTGTGGTCTTACAAAATGGTCGAATCATTGATGGTAATCGTCGCTTTACTTGCCTCCGTGAACTTCATGCGGAAGAAGGTAAGGATTATTATTTTGAAGCTGTTATTTTGAATACTGAAAAAGGAATATCTCCAAAAGATATAAAACGTTTGGAGTTAAATTTGCAACACGGAGAGGAAAGACCAGTTGACTATAACCCAATTGATAATTTAGTTGATGTCTATAGAGACTTGGTTGAAAAAGAAACCTTTACCATAAAGGAATATGCTCATTCAACGAACAGAAAGGAAAAAGAAGTTGAGAAGCTAAGAGACAAAGCGGTGTTAATGGTTGAATTTCTTCAGTTTATCAATGCAGAAGGAAAGTATTACATTGCACGAGATTTAAATTTAGATGGTCCCTTGCAAGAGGTTATGGTCATTTTGAACCGTACGGGCGAAGATCAGAAAGAAGATGTGAAGAACGCTTTATTTGCTTCCATAGTAACATCCAATAAAGGTGACTTAACAAGATACATTCGTGAAATCGGTAGAGATATTATAAATACCAAAAATGCGGAGGACTTCCTTGATGAATTTGAGGATGTTGTTGAAGAAGTATATGAAACATTACACGAAGAAAAAGTTGTGGACATCTCAACAATTAATGAAAAAATTGGTGCGAAAAAGGAATTGAAACAGGAGAGTAATCAAATTATTGAAAAGAAGATTGAAGTAAACCGTATTGTTGCAGCTAGAAATAAGCCGGTAGATTTACTGGATCGTTCTTTTCAAGCAATGGATTCTATTGATACAACAGCGGTATCTAGAATGGGAGAAGACAATAAAGAGGAATTCAAAGAATTACTCGAGAAAATTCAATCAACAGTGAATCTGCTAAAGGATAAGGTTAATGTTTAAACAATTAGCATTAAAACCGAGCTACTACACAACAGATGGAGATACTGTCGAAGCATTTTATAACCCTGTATTATCTTGTTCCGTTAAGTATGACCGAGTAAGTGGGTACTTCAGTTCTAAGGCTCTAGCTTCTTATGCCAAGGGTCTTAGTGGCTTAATGAGGAATGGTGGTCAATTCCGTTTAATTATTTCACAAGACATTAGTGAAGAAGACTTTAATCTGATCAAGCAAGGTTATAAGCTTAGGAGCAGTATAAAGGATGAATTATTAGCGAAGTTAGAAGAACCGTTGACTATGCAAGAAGAGGTAAACTTTTTTAATTTAGCCCATTTAATCGCAACAGGAATAGTTGATATTAAAATTGGATTCAAAAAAAATGGGTTATTTCATTCGAAATTCGGCCTATGCACGGATATGGAAGGAAATGTAATATACTTTACTGGTTCAAATAATGAGACATATGCAGCGATATCTCATAATTATGAGGGGTTTGATATTACAGCATCTTGGCTGGCCTCAGAATTTGATATACAAAAGTTGGTAAAAGCCCAACAAGAGTTTGATTTGTTATGGCATGATAAAGCACAACACAAAAATATATTTATTAAAGAAATAAATGAAGTCGTAAAGAAAAAAATTATGACGTACGACAAGGGGAGGATTATTGTGGATGCCGATATGTTAACAAAAGACGCATTAATTTTAACCATTGAGGAAAAACAATTAATCCTTCAAGATAACTTGGAATCTTATCGGATTAATCCTGATGACTTTGCCTTAGCAAGAAAGTTAAAACCCTATTATGAAGATGTTTATCCTAATTTGCGTTCAGACTTAACTTACATTGATATGCAAAAAGTGATTAAAATTCTTGAGAAGTATGCAAACAAAAAGAAATTCAATTTTGTAGTAAGCCAAAAGCTATTGGAGTATATTGATCAGCATTCATATTGGATTGAAGAGCGCTCACAATACGGATTGTTAATAAAAAATCAAGATTCGCGAGTAATTACTGATTATAAAAAGTTCCAAACAATAGTGACTAAGGAATTGGAGCGGACATTAAGAGATCAGCAAATGTGGAGTGCTTTTTATATGACTCAAATGCAAAAAGCAGCTAATTTCTCTGTGCCAGGGGCAGGAAAAACATCAATGGTATACGGTGCTTTTGCTTATCTTAATTCATTAGAAGTTAATAAAGCAAATAAACTCGTCGTGATTGGGCCAAAAAATTCGTTCCTTTCTTGGAAATTAGAATTTAAGGAGAACTTCGGGGAAAATAAGGAACTTCGTGTACTAGATATCCATGATGAGGAGGGAGCGGAAGTACAGCTACGCCTCAATGGGTCAAATAAGAATTTAATCCTCGTCAATTATGAATCGCTGGGTAAATATGAATCTGCTTTGAGTGACATTATTGATGGGAAGACGATACTTGTTTTTGATGAGGTGCACAAAATTAAGGGAGTTCAGAGTGTACGTGCACAGGTTGCTAAACGTATTGCTGAAAAACCAATCTATAAATTTGTATTAACAGGGACACCCATTCCTAATTCATATCAGGATATTTATAATTTTTTAAACATCCTTTATATGGAAGAATATAAAATGTTCTTTAACTTTCAAATCGGAGAACTTAAGGATCCAGGACCTACTGAAGTAAAGGAAATTAATGAAAAGCTCTATCCTTTCTTTTGGAGAACAAATAAGAAACAACTTGAGGTACCAAAAGCAAATGAAGATATGATTATCAAGTGCCCAATGAACAATGAGGAGCAAGAAATCATTGATTTGCTATATAGAAAATATGGAAATTCACCATTCCATCTATATATACGCCTTATCCAAGCATCAACTAATCCAGAACTGTTATTAAAGACAATAGACTTTATCGAAATGTACGGTGAAGAATATGATGAAGAATGGAATGAGGAATTACAAACGGATACAGTATCGTTTAGCGAGGATGAAGTAAATATTATCCGGAGAGTTTCTGAGTCGACTAAGTTCCATCAGGCTTTACTTCTTACAGAACAATTACATAGAGAAAACAAACAAACGATTATTTGGTGTATGTTTGTAAATACGATTGATAAGGTATATCGGAAACTTACTGCAAAAGGTATCAGAGCAGCTGTTATTTATGGTAGCACACCTCAAAAGGAACGAGACAATATAATTGAAAGCTTTAAAAGAAATGAAATTGAAGTGCTTATTACCAATCCACACACTTTAGCAGAATCAGTTTCACTTCATAAAACTTGTCATGATGCTATATATCTGGAGTATTCCTTCAATCTTACACATATGCTTCAGTCAAGAGATCGTATACATCGATTGGGATTACCAGAAGGACAATATACGCAATATTACTACTTTATGTTAGAAAGTGAAAATGACCAATCGCGAAATACGATTGATGAAAAGATTTATGTGCGACTAAAAGAAAAAGAAGAGAGAATGTTAGAAGCAATTGAAGGAGATGTGTTAACTCCAGAACCGTCTGATGATATGGATGACATTTTAAAGTTATTTGAGTTGTAAGTAGAGTAGGAGGGACGGAAAATTGTCCTTCCTTTTTGAACTGCATCTAGGTTGTATTTTACAAGGAATTTCATAGATTTAAATTGGTGATACTAATCATTCAATATTTAATCGGCAGGGGGAATATATAGGGGAATTTGGTAACTTTACTAGAATAGCAGATAAAGAAAGCATATTAATTTATGCTTTTTATTTGATAAGACAAGATTACACAAACAGTATTAGAGTTAAAAGATTTAAAGAAGTTAATAATGATTATTATCATACAAATTAGAAAACAAAGAGGTGACGTATTAGAAAATGACTAGAACTGATATTATAGCATTTAACGAACTTTCCGAAGCTGACTTAAAAATAGATACAACCTATGAGGGAGGTACTAAAGGAAATACAGGTGACGATCCTTTATCAAAGCTAATGGGGTGTGGAAACCAAGGTGGCTTTAGATCTGTAGGTACTCGAAATGGTATCGATACAAAATTGTGTATTCTTTATTCAGACCTATCACACGAAGAATGGCCAGACCGCATTGATACAGAAACAGGAAGATTTTACTTTTATGGAGACAACAGAGTACCTGGACGAGATATTCATAAAACAGCACAAAAGGGTAATCTAATTCTTCATAATTCTTATGAAGAATTAGCAAAAGGTAATCGTAAAAATATACCACCCTTCTTTGTGTTTGTAAAAGGCAAAAAAGGGAGAGACGTTGTATTTCGCGGTCTTGCAGTACCAGGAGCACCTGACTTAAGTAACAGTGAGATATTAACGGTGATTACCCATGAAAAAGAAGAAGGAGAAATCAAGAATTACCAAGCTATATTTACTATACTGGATATTAAATATATTAGCAGATTATGGATTGAGGACTTGCACAATGGAACCCCATTTACTAAAAATGCTCCAAAACCTTGGATTGAATGGATTAACACTGGAAAATATCAAGCATTAAAAGGAATCAAGTCAATTGATTCTCATTCTGCATATACAGTCGGTAATCTTGACCCGAAATACTGGCTTTTCAATGTATACTACGCATCGGAACCAAAAGTGTGGAAAAGTTCTAAACATATGGATGTAGCGGCTATGCAATATGAATACGAAAGAGAACACACTTCGTCTGTAACAAAGCATATAAATTTAATTAAAAAGATATCGGTTGGAGATTACATTGTTGCGTATTCTGGTAACAAAGGATTTTTAGGATATGGAAAGGTGACGAAACCTTTTTATGAGGAAAACAATGCAAGTAAATTCATTCATGCAACTGGGGCTCATTGGAAGCAACGAGTGGGTGTTAATTGGCAGCTGGCTTTTGATACACCTATAACGTATAAAGGGCCAAATTTCATGAAAGATATAGGGTTATTAGGAAGTCCAGTTATGAGCTCATCTACTATTTTTGAAATCACTTCGGAAGGTTTTACGTTTATTAAAAAGTTACTAAATGATTCGTTTCCTGAAACAATTAAGGAACCAAATAATCCATTGGTCACGCCAAATGAAGTTGTTAATCATATTTTCTCATACATAAAATCAAAAGGGTTTACTTATTCAAAAGAAGAAATTAACAACTTATTTTTAGCTATTAAAACAAAACCCTTTATTATCCTATCCGGTATATCGGGGACAGGGAAAACGAAAATTGTTCAATGGTTAGCTGAAAGTGTTGGGGCAACGGAAGAAAATGGCCAATTTACTTTGATACCTATTCGCCCTGATTGGAACGATGGTTCTGACTTATTAGGTTATGTAGACATAAAGGGTGAATTTAGGCCAGGACCACTCACCAAAGTAATTGAAAATGCAGAAAAAAATCCTGAAGATCCTTATTTTGTTTTACTTGATGAGATGAATCTAGCTAGGGTCGAACACTATTTTAGTGACATCCTGAGTGTAATGGAGAGTCGAAAATGGAAGGACGGTAAGATGATTACAACCATCCTAATACCAGAAGAAACTGCTGGAAAGGATATCAAACTTCCCGCAAATCTTTATATTCTTGGAACAGTCAATATGGATGAAACAACACATCCTTTTAGCAAGAAAGTGCTAGATCGTGCAATGACCATTGAGTTTAATCGAGTAGAACTTGCTAATTTATCATTCCTTGATGAGTCACATGTTATAGAACCTATAGAAGTGCCGAATAGTATATTTCAATCAAATTATCTACATTTGAAAGATTTATATGTAGGTAATGAAGATTTTGTAAAAGAAGTAACAACCGAATTAGAGAGTATAAATAAAATCTTGCAACCAACCCTTACCCATTTCGGTTACCGTATTCGCGATGAGATTACTTTCTATTTATACTATAACAAGGCTCAAAATTTAATAAATCATGACGATGCATTTGATAATTGTATCCTTCAAAAAATCCTCCCGAGGATAAATGGTAGTGACCAACGTACGAATAAGATGCTGAGCGATTTGTATCTGTATTGTACTGGCAGGTTCTATACGGATCAAGATGACTACCAAATGGAGATAAAGGAAGCTAAATATCCGAAAAGTGCTGAGAAAATCCTAGAGATGATTAGGAGGTTGCAAGAGGATGGCTTCACTTCCTTCTGGAGCTCGTAATGATATTGAATTAGTAAAAATCGATACGAAGGAGTTCTTTTTAGTCATTAAAGGAAAACCGTATCATTATCAATATGAGGGACTGATTCAGTACAGAAAGATGCGTATTCATGATTTGATGGAGTTCACCTATTCCGGTGATAATGTTAACTCTGTTTTAATTTATGATGTTAATCAAGGAAAACTAACAAGCAACATAAATGTAAGACCTATATTTTTTGAGAATGGTGTTTATCAGGTAATTGTATATCCAAAGAAAAATAGTCAATTGGATTTTTATCATGAATATCCGTTGTTTCGTCAAGCCATAACAGAAGTTGATTTACCAGAAGGTTATCTTTTAATGGGTAACCTACATTTTCAAAATGAAATAGGCTATTCATCCTTTCAAATTCGTCAAGAAGATATTGTACTTTTTGAACTAACTTTGGAAATATTCCCAGCTAAACTGGATTATCGGAATGATTACAAGCAATTGTTAGAGGAAGTAAACGATGAAATCTATAATTTAGCATTCCATTTTATTAGAAAGACATATTTGGGTGCTAGCCTAAAGCTGGATGGAAATCCAAGTCGAGTAGAATTTTACCGGTTGATTTCAGTGCATTTTAAGCAGTTTACTCAAGCATTAAATAGAATAGAACGACAGCCACATCATAAGCTGGACACTACATATAAAAAAGCAAGAGGGGACCAGCTAGGTAAAATCAATTCCTACACACGAAAGTATTTACAGACTAAAAGTCAATACATTGAAGTAGAAAAAGGTATCTCTATTCATGGGAAAACAATGATGCCAATTCAAGGAATGAAAATCAAAAAAGAGTTAGTGTATGATACACTTGAAAATCGATATGTTAAATGGATGATGACACGCCTCATAGATAAGATAGACGATTTAATTATAACGCTTAGCAATCATAATAAAAGATGGAAAACAGAACCGGACGCTGAAGTAGTGGAACGTCTTACTAAAATGAAGGATAGCTTAGAACTAAAGAGCAGAAATCCATTTTGGAAACAGATTGGTAAGCTGGATAAGTCTGTTATCAGCTTAGTAATTCAAATGGCACCAGGGTACCGTGATGCCTTTCATCTATATCTTACCGTTACGAAAGGGCTTATGCTTCAATCGAAATTGTACCAAATGTCAGTGAAAGATGTTGCTACTCTGTACGAATATTGGACTTATCTAAAGCTAGGACAACTTTTAAGTAAAAAATATACGATGATCAGTCAAGATATCATTAAATTAAATCGAGATGGCCTATTTGTGAACTTAGATAGTAACCAAAAGGCTGAGCGTATATTTGAACATCCCATTACGAAGGAACGAATTACACTCACATATCAAAAAACGGAGACGGGGCTTCCAACGATTAATCAAAAACCAGATACCATGCTGACAATCTCGAAAAAAGGAAAAGATTTCACATACAATTATGTGTTCGATGCGAAATACCGTGTAGATTATGCCCAAGAGGGAAGTTTTTATAAGAAACGCTATCAAACACCTGGCCCCTTGGAAGAAGACATAAACACTATGCATCGATACCGTGACTCTCTAGTGTATATGAATAACGGTCCATATGAACGAACTTCCTTTGGCGCCTATGTGTTGTTCCCATGGGCAGATGAAAATGGATACCTGGATCATCCTCTCTATCAAAGTATAGATAAAGTTAATATTGGAGGTTTGCCCTTTTTACCTCATGCAACGGATTTAGTAGAGCAGTTTATGGAACGATTAATTGAGTTAAGTCCCGAGGAAATAAATAAGGAGGGAATTCTTCCACGTGGTACTAAGGAGGAATGGGAATCTAGCCTTGTAGAAAAGGTTTTGGTTGGTTCCGTTTCAAGCTTAGAAGATTATAAGCTGTTTATCCAAGGCGGATATTTTCAAATCCCTGCTATAAAACTAAAAATAGGGTGGCAAGACGTGAAATATATTGCCCTTTATGCCACAACAGAAGTTGGAACTTCAAATGGAATAGCGGACTATGGACGAATTGAAAATATTACATCTAAGAATGGGGACATAATCTTCCACATTGAAGGGTGGCAACGAACAAAACAGATTATTAAACCAGTAAAGTATGGAATTGCATCCAATATCATAACAACATTCAATCAGTTAACAAGTGCTAAAGAACTACCTGAGCTATATATGAAAAATCACCAAGAAACAGTTATTTGGAGAATGCTTAGACGAATATCAGATGAAATTAAGGTTCAAGTGAATAATCACAATCTTGATTATGCTTCAAATGTGGACCAGTTCTCTTTCTATGACCTGACGATTAAATTAGAAGAGGATACCTCAACAATACTTATTGTGAAAGGTAATGAAGAAAGAACAATTAGTTCTGAATTGCTTATGAGGTATCCTTCAATGGTCTTTAAAGAGGTTTTAGGTTTTTATGTATAAGGATATTTAAAGGTAGTAAAGATATTTTTATTAAGCATAGGATAGTGTTACTTTTATAATATTAATTTCCTGCTGCTCGTAGAAAGAGTAATCAGAAATCTTAATACTTAAAATGATGATTGTAGCCAAATTAATGGCTACTTTTTTTATTTGATGGAAATATTTGATATAATTTACTTTGAAAAGGTAATTGTTGAAAGTAATGCAATATGTCTTTTAACTTTTTACTGAATGCTAAAAAAGCTTGCATGTTAGCATTTAGATAGGATCAAAGGGACTAACAATGGTATATCCCTTTTGGTAAGAATTTGTGGGGGTGAAAATGTAATGAAACAAGAATATGCCTTGCAATTTATTGAAGTTTTTAGCAAGGAATGGGCCGAGCTTGGAAAGGATTTTGAGCTACTTTTATTTAAAGACATTGATGCTTCTCTTTTTAAGGCAAGAAAGCTAGCGGAACTCCTAGTAAAAGAAGTTTATATACAAGAAAAAATGGACTATCCGTCACATGCAAATCAAGCAGAAAAGAATATGTTGCTAAAAAATGAAGGTATTATAGAAGATAATGTATTCAGTGCGTTGGACAGAATACGGAGAATGGGTAATGCAGCTATACATAATGATAAGAAAATACCTATTTCGGACGCATTTAAGGTCCATCATAATTTGTTTTTTATAGTAAAGTGGTTTGTTGAATCCTATGTGTTAAGTCCAGACAAGGAGGTTCCACCATACCAAGATCCACAATATGAAACACTTGATGAGAAGGTAAAAAAACTATTGGCTGAGTACATACCTGATTTTCTAGAAAAAGAGGAACAATTGAAAGTGGTAGAAAGAGTAGAAGAACGTGAACTACCAACCCTTCATAACTCTTATTTGCTTTATCAGTTGAGCAAATTAAGAGAATCTTCACAAGAGGCTGTTGAGGGATACCAGGAATTAAGTGATTTTAAGAAATATATGCATGTTAAACGGCCAATACAAGATACATTTGAGTCACATTTACAAGAATGTAAGGACTCACCTGGTAGCAAATTAATATTTTTATGTGGGAGTGTTGGAGATGGAAAATCCCACTTACTAGGCTATTTATCTACGACAAAGCCGGAGCTAATAAGTCAATTTAAAATCCACAATGACGCTACAGAGAGTTTTGACCCGAAGAAAAACTCAATGGACACGCTGTCTGAGGTTCTTGAACCATTTTCTGATTCTCTTATTGATGAATCAAGTGAGAAATTGATTTTAGCCATCAACCTTGGTGTACTACATAACTTTATTGAATCAACCTATGCACAGGAGAAATATCAGAAACTAAAGGCTTATATAGAACAAGCTAGGGTATTTGAATCTGGTGTCATTTCATCACCTGCTGAGCATGATACATTCAAGCTTGTGAATTTTGCTGATTACCATTCATTTGAACTAACTAAAAACGGTCCTATATCTACCTATATGTCAACACTTTTTGAAAGAATCACAAAAGAGGATTCTGATAATCCATTTTATGTGGCCTATCAAAAGGATAAAGATAAATTTTCGTATAATCCATTACTTATTAATTTTAAAATGTTTAGTTCGAAGTCAATGCAGCAACAGATTATTCAACTAATAATCAAAACAATCATGAAGGACAAACTCATAATCTCATCACGTGAGTTACTTAATTTTGTTCACGATATACTCGTACCTGCTGCTGCAGAGGAATTAAAAACGCATGATTTTATTGATATGCTGCCGCATTTGCTACCCAATCTATTATTTGAGGGTGGAGATAAGTCACCTGTTTTGAAAATGTTAGGCAATCAAGATCCAATTCACTTTCGGACACAAGAGGTTGACGAAAAGCTGGTTTCACTTTATAACTCAGGGAACTATTACGTCTATTATCGGGATATCATTTTTGATTCATCTGCACAAGAATGGATTCAATTATTAGAACCTGTTGAAAATATTGCCTTCTTAGATAAAGACACTAAAAGGGAATTAAGTGAATTACTTATTAGAGCATCTTTTCTTTATGACTCACATTTAAAAGAATCCTTTAAGGATACGGTCTACGAAAATTATATGAAATATTTATATGCTTACAACACAAATACTGGACGTAATCTACTAGATTTATACTTTGAAGTAGAGAAATCAATCTATCTCTGGAAGGGAAGCCCAACAAATGGATATCTTTATCTTGATGATGAAGGGAATTTGATAAGAATTGCGGCTCCTATTCAAATCAAAAAAGAGATGGTAACGATTAAAAACGAATCACAGGAGATTATCTTCCGGTTTACTCCAACTCTATTTCTAGGATTTCGATGCGCTCCTTATAAACAGGTTCACCATGTGGAAATTGACTTACCATTATACGAAATGATTTGTAAGGTACTTCAAGGGTATCGACTCAATAGGAAAGATCGAGAGGACTCGATTCAATTTATTAAATTTATTGACAGTCTACTTCCATTTGGACAGCAGCAGGAAGAAATTTTAATAAAAGACATGAAGACACAGTTCATGTTCCGCCTGGAATATGAAGAGTTTTTTGGTTTTAAGTTCAATAGGGAGGGGTGAATGAGTACATGAAACCTGAGGTTTATACGTTAGAAGCACTCAGAAAATCTCTAAGTGTGAAAACAAAAAACGGGAAGAAAACATTAAAGCATACGATTAATAAAAGGGTTACATTACTACCTTTTAAGACGAGAAATCCTGAACGTGCTAAATTTGCAAATGGTTTTGCACCTGTAATTGGAGAGTTTTTTCGTCTTGTTGAAGAGAAAACATATCATCAGACAGATGATGAAAATGAGCTTGACATCGAGACCTTTATCACAAAAGTCAGTGAAAATGTTCAAATGAATGAGGAAGATCGACCTTATTTTGAAGATATTTTAAAAACATTTCTCTATAGTGCTAACGGTATCCGCTTGTTTCATCCGATGATGTTCAAGTATCTTTTATTATCCGATTCGAAAGAGGCGACTGGGGAAAAGGATATTGCTCAGTATATCTATGATGTGTTATTAAAGCACAACAGCCAAATTTTAGAAGAAATACTACAAATAAAAGAAAATGAACATGTGTTGGTAAGATTGATTCATAAATTACTGCCTGAATTAAAGGCTGGCAACACAAAAGAAACATATGCGATGGCTTTTCCTTTTATTAAGGATTTATTCTTAGAAGATTTACGTACTTTAACGCTTAATCGTGATTTCTTTATGAACAATATTAGTTTGTTTATAGCTTATTATTACTTCTTTTCGGTAACACAATTAACTTTGAAGTTAAATCAATATGAGGAAATGGATAAAGAGGTAGCGAGTCCTGTTTTCTATAATCTTGACTGGGAAGCCACAAATCGTAATCGAAAAGCAACGACAAATGGCTTTAAGCTGATAACAGAGGCGTCCAAACAACTACTTAGTCATATGAATACTCTTGAGCATGTTAATTATCTTTTAAATCAAGAAAATCTATTATACAAAGATCTTGTTCAGCATTTTGAGACACTGGCAGAGGCAGATAGAGAAAAGGTGTACTCAAATTTATTTGATTGGACGAAGGAATACTCTGAAATTGTACTTAATAATGTTGAGGGGATTGAACAGAAAGGAAGTCTCGAAGAAGCCTATCGTCAGTTGCAGAAGCAGATATCGTTGGGGTTAACTAAAGAGACTATTTCAAGATATGCTCTTTACATTAATGAAATCGGGAAGGTTTATTTCTTGAAAACAAGGGGTTCGTTAGGTTATACCTTAAATGTGACACAGGATTTTCTCCTTCTTCTTACAGCTGTATCGGTTAAACAGGAAAAGATTTCACTTATACAGTTATTTGTTGAGTTTGAAAGACGCGGTGTTTATTTTGATCGCTATTCTCGAGAAGAGATTATAAAGTTGTTTAATAAACTCAATTTAATTGAGAAAAAAAGTGATAGTGGTGATGCCCAGTATGTTAAACCAATTTTATCAATACATGAGTAAAAAGTTGATTCGATTTCTCGAATCAGAACAATTAAGTGGTGGCGAACGGTTTTATTTACAATTCGATAGTAAAGATAACGTTAAGGATTTTTATCAAACGCTCGGTCAAAATGGAATCGCAGAACCATTCGTGTATAAGCACGAACAAGGTTCACCATATCAAACCTTTTGCCTTATGATGGGCTCAGTAAGAGTAGTGGTTGCAGCAACTATTAATGATGTAACGCCAGATTACTTAGTTACATTAAGAAACCAAGTTAGTGAACAAGATAATGAATGGAAGGAAACGGCCCTTCTAAGTATATGTTATGAAACGCTTGATAGTATTCGTGGAGGCAGTAGCGATTTACAAAAAGAAGGGATGCCATTTAACATCCTATCAATTACAAAATACATAAAAGAAGAATTGGAAACAAATGAACAGCTTTGTGAGCCAGAAAAAGAGGTTATTCGATTTCATTTAGATAAAAAGTTAGAAGATGTCGTTATTCAAACCTCTTTATGGGATTATGCAGATGTCATTTCGTTAATCGAAAAAGGTAAGATTGAAACTGGTGATTTCAAATCACTGCATTTATTCATTGATAATGAATTAAATAAAAGCTCCAACATGAAGTCTGCGGACATTCGCAGTCGTTTAGCAGAGAACTTTTGGCTTTTCGAAAATGTACAACGTATACATGATTATGGAACACAGGAAACAGAACTTGAGAAGCTATTTGATGATAAGATGCAAAATAAGTTAAAAAAGGATAATTGGTTTGAAAACGACTTTTCCCCCGTGAAAAATTCGTATGACAATAATAAAGGTAGCTCACTTCAATACCTTGCTGGAAATACAAAGAAGGGTAATAAGAGTCTTGAGTTTTGGGAAAAAGCAAATCAAGAGACCAAAGCTGGACAACGAAAACGTCATATAATCATTTTTAATTCAGATGAACGCGAATCTATTGAAATGGTGTTCGAATTTGATGACTATTTGAAAAACCAATTCATTCATAAAAAGAGTACACCTTATGCGGAGGTAAGCGGCAAAAAACTAAAGGTAAAGCTACCTTCTATATCGAATGAGGCGAAATTTTATCAAGTTAAATATAAGCATAAAGACGAATCAAAATCCGGTTACGAGTTTAATTTTCTGATTGTCCCATTTTCAGCCAAACAATTTGAAGGCATAGAATCGAATTATCACCTTGTTGTAAATGGTTCTGATTCAAGAATCGTTCTAAAATATGAAGGAGACAAAATTTCATTTGGTTCCTTTGACGAAGAAAAGTACCAAGTCATACAAGAGGGCTATCAAACAGTTAATCTGCCTGACAAAGAGAAGCTTACTGTTGAGTTAGATTACTCAGCTTGGGAGGATAATTCACTATTTTTCTCAATCAAATACCTTCAAGTGTACATTCCTATAGAGATAATAGATTCTGATTCAAAATCTTCACGGATAAGTGCAAGACAAGTTTGGAAATTAAAACGGGAACATAAAGAAAACTTTATATTTGAAGATGAGAAGTTAAGACAAGGTACGTCAATCTTTTATCCATTGGAACGCCTCAAAGAGTTGTTATATCATGAAAGTGATTGGATTGAAAATAGCTATCGTTATGTTGTAGAAAACCAACATATTGATACGCTCACATTACCTATTGAGATTACTGAATGCTATGATGCATATTTAAATTATTTTAAACAGAACAAAACACTACCAAGCTTAACCTATATGAATAGCAATCTTGAGGAGTTAGCTACTAAGCTTGTTTTGGCTGTAGATAAGGCTATACAAGAGATTAGAGAAGATACCTTGTTGAACAGTGAACAAAAAGGAATCTTTAAATTAGGTATGCTTGTAGAGGGTGGAAAAATATGGTTAACGCCATTTCACCCACTAAACATAGCGTACCAACTAGCAATTGAAGAGGAAGTAAAGGATGAAATTATTGATCGTAGTATCCTTGAACGATTACATCCAAAGAACCTCTTGCCATATATTTATTCCGATAAGGGTGATTTGTGTAGACCAAGTATGGAGTTTGAATATCCTGAGTGGCATGAATATGAAAATGAACAAATTGTTTCTGTCGGAACCGCTAATGAATTTTTAGCTAAGGTTGTTGAGGAGAAAATTAAGCAATATATCCATCACTTTAATTATTTATTCCTAGAAAGCTCTCGTTCACCTTTGTTATTAAATGTGATTCATATTCACAATGATAAAGAAGTTGTAAAAGGAATTTGTCAATACTTAAAAAAACAACTAGAACAAAAAGGCCCCAAAGGGATGATTCCGATTGAAGTTGTTTTATATCGGGGTGTGGAAACCCAAAGCGCATTTGAAGTCTTCTCAAGTCTGCAAACCGTTGCAGAGGTTGAAGAAATTTTCAATCTTGATTTGAAGTCTAAAAATTTCGATCAAGTCGATGTCCTTCGTTTTATCAGAGAACATATTACCTATTACAAGGGGCAAAGTACCCAAGTGAAAGAATTTCAGTATGCGCATATTTCATTCTTTAAATTACCTACACAAGATTTAAACGCATCACACCCAATAGATAAAATGGAATCTGGTCTTTCATTAAACGGATTATTGTCATCGGTTATAGCGATATCAAGTGAAAATGATTACCGCTCAGGATTCGGATTACTTCATGCGCCAAATGAAGAAACATCACTTGTGAGTATAGCATCCTCTTATAATGAGCTTGCCTTTAATATGCAAAATGAGGGTAAAAACTCTTATAGTAAGAACAAATCTATTGTGAAAAGCACTTCGACTGAAGGTAAGCATTTATTAGAAAAAGTTTATAAATCTTCTTCATGGGTAACGTTCATTGATCCAGGAGTAGACCTAGATTTTTTCCAAAATTCAAGTCCAAACTTATTGGTGATACATTATAACGACCAACATACATCTTCTGACCGTTATGATGCCATTACAGTAACGGAAAAAAATGCAGAGTATAAACGGGTAATCGCCAATTACTTAAACGAACATAATTTTACGATATCTGATAGTAACATTGATTTAGCGATTAAAGCATTTAACTCCATTAATGGAGAGTGGCTGCTGAGTATTGTTGGAAGTAAGGGACATTTTGCAAGGGAAAAAATCAGTATTGTCTCTGCAATGAAATACTTAGAAAGTTATTTATCGCACTCAAATATTAGGTGGATACCAATTTCTTTAGAGGAAATCTTAAGGGTGGCCTCAGCTGTAAATTTAACAAAATCGGATGGTATCTTTTCAACTAAGAATCTAAAATCATCAGGAAAGCACAGTGATGATATTTTAATGATAGGTATTGAAGAAATTAAGGAGCAGTTGTTCATCCATTTTTATCCTGTTGAAGTAAAAATAGGTGGTCTTCAAACTTCAAAAGCAAGTGTACAAATTGAAAAGACTACTGGTCTATTTTATGAACACTTAATCGAAGTGGGTAATGATAGTCGTTTTACGAGAAAATTCTATCGGAATTTCTTTGCGCAAATACTCCTTGCCAATGCGAAAAAGCTATTTGCAAATGGGTTATGGTCAGGCCAGAAATATCAATATGTACACAATCTGAAAGCCCGTTTACTAAATGATGAATTTTTAGTCGGACAGCATTTAAATCCTTTTATCGGAAAAGGTGCCGTGCTAACTTTTAGAAAGGATTACCCATTTAGGAAGGCTGAAAGAAAAGATGATATTATCAATCTTACTCTTTTAGAAACTGATGCCTTTGCTGGTTTAACACAAAATACACAAGAAATTACGGAAAAAATGCAAAACGAGTATTTGGATATTGATCCTGGTACATTGTTAACCAACCTTTATCAACCAGATGAAATTGATGTATCTTCCTATCAGTCTGTGTATGGTGTAAGGAATGAAAAGGATGTAGCAGTTGAAACAGATAAAACTGGAATCGAAGAAAAAGTTCAAGAAGATGAGTTACCGGAGGATGAGCCAGAAATAATAGTTGTTGATGATGTAGAGGATAATGATATTGTAGATGAGTTAGAAGAACAAACAAAAATAGACATAAATACTGATACCGAAAAGACTGCTAAAGATGAGACAATTAATTCTGAAGTAGCTCTTCTCATTGGTCATGATATTGGGACAAATCAACCAATTAATTGGGATCATCGAAGAAATATCTCTAATCCTTTAGCAAATCATAATATCATCATCACAGGTGATCCTGGGAAAGGGAAAACCCAGACTACTAAAGGTTTGATTCATGAAATTAGAGCAAATAATATTCCGTTATTAGCATTTGATTTTAAAGATGATTATATTGATGAAGATTTCCTGGAGACAGAAAAAATCGAAAAATTTGATATTATGATAGATGGGCTACCATTTAACCCGTTAATCCCATATGTGAATCCAGACCAGGGCTACTTTTTAGCAATCAATCAAATCATTCAAATTGAAGGAATTCTAAAAAGGATATATAATTTGGGGCCACAACAATCAACACAATTACGAACAGCTATAATGGAAGCGTACAAACGAAAAGGGATAGAGCCTCATTTGCCATCTTATCCAGATAAGGTAGAGGAATATCCTACTTTCATGGATGTTCATGAGATCTTATTGGAAGATGATAAGAAGCACGGTACATTACTTGGAAGGATGGATCTTTTATTCCAACTTAACTTATTCCGAAAAGAAACGAAATTATCCTTCGAGAAGTTAATGTCAGGTAGTTATTCGTTAAGGCTCTCACAATTACCAATGAATGAAATAAAAGCAGCGATTGCAGAAATGATTATTCTGGCAATCCATAATTATTTATTGTCACAAGAGCAACCAAGAAAACTAACACGTGCTGTTGTATTGGATGAAGCCCATAGAGTCAGTCAATCTAATGCTCTATTAGAACTCATGAGGGAAGGCAGATCTTTTGGAATAGGAATGATGATAGCTACACAATTTCCTACAGATATTGCACAAGATATTTATGGCTGTACGGAAACCAAACTATTCCTATCAAATGATCAATATATTCATGCAGAAGCCGCTGCAAAGCAAATTGAGGGAGGTAGCACGAGACAAGAAATCAATGAACTAGCGGAAGGTATTCGAAACATGAAGCAATTCCGAGCAGTCTTACGAAACTCACAATATCCAAAAGTGTTTTTGGATGTCATGCCTTATTACAAGCGGGATTAAGAAGTCGAAACTAACCTTAATTATGAAGTGCAGTTCATGAGAACTGCACTTTTTTTTTATGGAAGGCACATATTACTAAAGAAAAGTATTCATGATATGTAAAGATACAATCGTAATAAAAACCCATATTGTGGTATTTTAGATATAGAGTATTATAAAAAGTTCATGAAAGGTAATTTCCAAATGAGTACATTACAGATTGAAACAATGCCATTTACTCAATCCTCGATAGATTCACTATATGAAAAGTCGTATTCGGATTATCCTATTGTGTATTTTTTAAATAATAATACAATGGTTTACATTGGAGAAACAGTAGCGGTTCGAAATCGGATGAAAAGCCATAAGAATAATCCGGAACGAAAAACATTGGATAGGATGACATTGATTATACATGAAAAATTTAATCGCTCGGCTACATATAATATCGAAACGAAGCTAATCAATTATTTTCTAGCAGATGAACGTTATAAACTACAAAATAAGAGTCAGACAGCGGATAGTATTAGCCATAATTATTACGATAAACCTTTTTATAATGAAAAGTTATTTAATGAAATCTGGGATAAGTTAAAAGAGAATAACTATGTTACTCATTCTAGAGAGGTTATCGAGAATAAAGATATCTTTAAGCTATCGCCTTTTAAAGAGTTATCTATTGAACAAATTGAGTTAAAAGAAAAGATTATAGAAGTCTGTGAAAAGCATGTGAAAGACAATAAACCGTTTGTTTTTCTAGTAAAAGGAGAAGCGGGCACGGGAAAGAGCGTTGTATTAAGTGCCGTTTTTAATCGTATTCAGGAACTAACAAGAGAGAAATCCTCAGCTCTTCATAATACGAATAATTTTCTATTAGTTAACCATAGTGAAATGTTAAAAACATACCACAAAATTGCGGGTAAAGTGAAAGCCCTCAAAAAGAATAATTTTGACAAGCCTACTTCTTTTATTAACAAATGTAAAAAAGCCAATGAAAAGGCCGATATTGTGTTTGTTGATGAGGCGCACTTATTACTGACCAGACCTGATAGCTTCAATAATTTTAAAGAAAATAACCATCTCGAAGAAATAATGAAATATAGTAAGGTTGTTATTATCGTCTATGATGATAAGCAAGTATTAAAAATGAAGAGTTACTGGGACGAAAAGAAGTTACTAAGCCTAGTTGATAACCGTAACTCGGAAGAATATATTTTAAAAAATCAATTTAGAATGCGCGCTAGTCTTAAGATGATTACGTGGATTGATCATCTTGTAGAAAAAAAGATAACACCGATTCCAAGTAAAGAAGAATTTGATTTTCGAATTTTTGATTCGGCAGCAACCATGTATAGGGTCATACGTGAAAAGAATAAAGAAGTGGGACTGGCAAGGATTGTTTCAACATTTGATTATGTTCATAAGAAAGATGGCGATACGTACTACATAAAAGAAGAACAACTAACGATTCCTTGGAATACAACAGAGGGAGATACTACTTGGGCTGAAAGGGAAGAAACAATAAGAGAGGCAGGTTCAATATATACCATTCAAGGTTTTGATTTAAATTATGTTGGTGTCATTCTAGGTCCATCCGTTTCGTATGACGAGGAAAAGGATGAATTAAAAATCCTAACAGAAAACTACAAAGACACAGAAGCCTTCAGAGGTAGAGATGAATTCGATGATCCAGAGAGTGTAAAAGAGAAAATTATTTTGAATTCAATAAATATCCTATTAAAACGAGGCATAAAGGGTCTTTTTATATTTGCAAGTGATCGGAAATTAAGAGCACGCTTAATGGAACTTTATAAAAGCCGTGAAAACGATTATGGGAATGCGATGGTCGCAGAAGAAGGAACTGATTATCGGTAGGGACATCTTTTTAATAAAATGTTAAATAATGATCTGTTGTAAAAGAAAGGGGCTTGAATTTGGAATACTTAGATTCATTTAATAGTAATGATAGTAGAATTGACAAAATTGTTGCAGAATTAAGAGAATACTACCCTGAAATTGATTGGCAAACACAATGGAGTGATTATGTGGATATACAGGGTAATCCAACATCCTATGTTTCATTAGTTGTTCCTGGATCACAATATGAGGAAGCCGAACAAATCTATCAAGAATTAAAGGAGGAGGGGTTTGATTTTGATACATCAATCTTTGATTCATTAATTGAAGAAATTATTGAGTTCCGAGATGAAAGGGATTGGAAACAATTCCACAATCCAAAGGATTTAGCTATTTCTCTTTCGCTAGAGGCCAGTGAATTATTGGAAACCTTTCAATGGAAAACAAGTGATGAAGTTGTAGTTGATAAAATCGGTAATATAACAGATGAAATAGCAGATGTTGTAATATATGCACTATTAATGGCTGATGAACTAGATATTAATTTGGAAAAAGCCATTAAGGATAAACTTAGTAAGAACAGACAAAAGTATCCAGTTGAAAAGTCTTTTGGAAATAATAAAAAGTATACGGATTTTTAATCTTTGCAGATTAAAGAAAGTAATTATAATCTAGGGGTAAAATGATAAAGCACTTTTTACTCTACATAGTATTCTTAAAAAGAATATTTTTGATAAGAAATTATAAAAAGTCGAGCATCCTCGACCTTTTTTGTCCAACAGACCTTTTATAATTCATAGTAAAAAATAAATAACAATGAAATAACCTACTTTTGGGGGACAATTTATTCTTATTTGTAAATTACATATTGTTGATCGGTTTAATCTATTAGTATTAAAAAAATAAAAAATAGCCCTTTCGCCCCATGTTTTGAAAATTATATTTGTGTCTTTTGAATCATAAAAAATAAACTCCTTACTGGTAAAATTTACAATATAAACATCTACCTAAGAGGAGAGGAATATGGAGCTTATAGACGAAATCGAGAGGAAAGTGCAACGCCGGAAATATTTAATTATGGTAGATATTTTAGAAGGCTATCGTTCAAATATTCATCAGGCATTAAGCAGAATGGGCAATAGTAAACAGATTTATCGGTCTGCACACGGGTGTTATGCGCATCAATGGAAGGGGCAGACAAGAGATGCGTATGAGGAAATTGCAGCGGAGATTAATAGTACGGGGAACAAAATCAATCATCAGGGTGAGCTGTTGATCAAAGAAATCAACAAAGAGATTCGAAGATTATTAGCTAAAGCGGAGGCCCTGCGATGAGTGATATTAAAGTTAAGGCCGAGGAGTTAGAGGATTTTGCTAGTCAAATTGGAAAAGCAGAGCAGGAATGTGACGATGCTTTAGATGCGGTTAATTGGCATTTTTCTTCCCTGCTTGCTAAATTCCCAGGAGTGGTTCCAGGCTCCATACATAATTTAGAAGCTGATTTAAAATATTCGATTAAGAAATACAAAAGCAAGCTTGATGACGCCCAACAATTAATTAAGCTGACTGCTGCCAATATGAAAAACGATGAACAAAAGATGTCTGGTAAAGTAGGGGAGTTTCTACTTGAACTTGTGGGCTGGTATGACGTCCAGCGAGTATTTAGTGAGTATGATCCCATTACCGGTGAGAAGCTTTCAGCAGGAGACCGTGTACTGGCTGTAGGATTTCTAGCACTGACATTTGTCCCACCTGCAAAAGCAGCTGGTGTTGGAGGGAAAGCAGCAGTAAAAGGTGTAATAGCGGGTCTCCCTTCCCTAGCAAAATCACCCGAGGCTTTTATGAAAATACGAAACGTCCTAGATCCGAAAAGGGTTCAACAAGCATTCCGCTCCGTTTATAATGAATAAATCTGGTGTTAGATATAAAAAAAGAAAACGGGTTTCTATTAGTGTAAAAGTTTATTATTAGCAATAATATTTCCAAACATTTCTTTCCATTTTCTTATTAATCTTTCCTTGAACCTCAAGATAATCTAAGTATCCAATAACCTCAGACATAATGTTAAAAAAATTTCTTTCGTACTTTTCTTTATAGATAAATTGAGCAATCTCACTTGCGGTTGTTATTCCAGATTTAATTATGTTTAAGTATATGTTGGCATTTTCGTCTATCCTTTTTAATCTTTTATTTACTAAATCAATAGGTTTACCTATGATGGTACCGTGACCAGGAAAGACATATTCTACATGTAATTGCAAGCATTTTTCTAGTGAATTTTTTAGTTGTATTAAAGATTTAATTCGTTTGCCATTGTAGTCAGGTTCGATAAAGGCATTACTAGAAATATTTTCAATTAATAAATCGCCGGCAAAGAGCCATTTATATTTTTTGTGATAAAAGGCGATTAGATCAGGAGCATGACCTGGGATTTCTAAAATATTAAAATCTAATAGTTGGTCACTGCTAATTTCCTGAATTTCGCAATCAATTCTTTTATTATCGTTTAGAATAATAGAGTTATGTAATTCTATTACTTGTTTCTCACCTATTTCGCCGCAACCCATCTCTTGGTATAGCTTTTTAAAAAATTCTACCCTCATATTCATATATACTTTATCTCTCTTTAATCTGAAGCTAGCTTCAGGGTGGGCGTAAACTGGAATGGAGTGAGTGGAAAGAATTCGGTTGACCAAGCCAATATGGTCACTATGATGATGCGTTAATAATATTTCCGTTATATCAGAAAGGGTGTAATTATGCTTTTTTAAGGTGTTTTGTAAAGAACTCCAGCATTCTTCTGTGTTTAGTCCAGCATCAATTAAGGTTAAGGCACTGTCTTGTTTAACTAAGAACAAGTTAATACTTTTTAATTCATTGGAAGTTGGAACTGAAATAGGGAATACCTCCACATCTTCTTTTTTAAACAACACATATATCCCTCCTATAAATTGATTTTACCTACGATAATTTCAATTATATGAAATATAATAGAAAACTATTAATTAATTCTTTGAATTACGTCCGATTGGAAATACTCAATAAACTTTCTTGATGTTGAAGAGAGGTAACGACCTTTTAACCATATCAATGCTGAGGGTCTCGCCATAATAGGAGGATCTAAAATTTCTTTAAAAATAAGGTCGGTGTTTGGTATCAGGTTTATTGCAGATTTGGGAACCAGAGCGATACCTATATCATGATTAGCCCAGTTTAGCAGTGTCATAATGTCGCTGCTTTCACAAATAATTTTAGGTTCAAATCCAGCGTTCAGGCAAGCGCTTTTAACCATATCAACTGTGTACATCTCATGATTATACATAGAGGTACCACTTTGTCTTCGAAGTAACATTAAGGGCTTTTCTTTCAGTTCCGATAGTTGAATATTTGGTTGAGTGTTATCCTCATTCCACTTTTTGCTCATTGCAACAACAATGGGTTCATCTGGTAAATTTATCATTTCGAAAATCCTATGATTAATTGGTAACCTGACAATACCTAATTCTATAATCCGATTTTCCACTAACTCCATAATTCGGTTAGGATCACCTTCCCATACTTGAAATTGCACTTCCGGGTAATGAATTTGGAAGTCTCGAATTCTTTCTGGTAAAAGTTTGGCTCCTAGTGAAGCAATAGTCCCTATCGATAATGTACCCCTTGTCCCCTCAGATAGTTCTCTAACTTCTTCAATGCTTCCATTCATAAAATCGAGTATTTCTTTGGCACGTTTGTAAAATAACTTACCTTCCTCAGTAATAAGCAGCTTTCTGGTGTGTCTATCGAATAAAGATACACCTAATTCATTTTCCAAAGATTTAAGTTGTTGACTTAACGGTGGTTGAGCCATGTTCAAGCGTTTAGCTGCTTGTGAGATTTTACCTTCTTCCACAATGGTAATGAAATATTTCAGATGACGAATTTCCAAATTAAATCATCCTTCCGAATGAAATTATATTGTTGTTTCGAAAGCCTTTTTAGCGGGGCGATTAATAAGTTATGAAAAGTGCTTTAATATCCAACTTTCAAATATTTTCCTTTATTTATATTTATAACATATAAATAGTGTATAAAGTAAATATTTTTCATAATTTTTAGAATATGTTAAGTTATTACTATATCAAACTTGGGAAAGGAGAGAACCATACATAGAGATTGATGTAGGTAGTTGTAATCGTCTATATGACAATATGGAAGCGATTTCTTGTTTATTTAGACTATTAGAAGAGGTGAGTATATGAAAAATGGAAAGCTTTTTATATCAATTTTATTAATGCTTGGAATCTTATTAAGTGGATGTAACTCAGAGGGCTCTTCTAGCACTCCAGAAAAATCGAATTCAAATCCTCCGGTAGAATATGAAAATGCACCTAAACCGCTAAACGAGTCAGTTGACATTAAAATTGGCTATCCTACACAAGGTGCATCCATGCTTCCTTTGTGGGTTGCGAAAGAAACAGGGATTTTTGAAAAATACAACGTAAATGCCGATCTAGTATATATTGCAGGAACACCTAAAGTTCAAGAAACCTTAAACAGTGGAGGGATTCAAGCAGGCTTAACCGGTATTGACCCTGTGGGAAAAGCTAAAGCTGCAGGAATAGATTCTGTTATTCTATCAGCAGTTGCTGATCGATCTGTCCTATATCTATATGGGCAAAAAGATGCAAAAAAGTCTGATCTTGCTAATGAATTAAAGGGTAAAACAGTAATTACAGCTGCAGAAGGATCATTATATGATCATTTAGCACAATCCCTTATTAGAGACAATGGATTAACACCAAGAAAAGATGTAGAAATTCTCAATATGGGTGGAGAAGGTGACCGGACTGCTGCTTTTATGAGGGGTGATGGTGACTTTTATGTTGTCGCACCACCAACATCATTTAAGATGGATGATATGGGTTATCCACAACTGTATGATTTTAAAGAAAAAGAAGTCCTTAACTCAGGTATTGCAATGAAAGCAGACTATTATCAAGAGAATGCAGAGTTAGCAGAAATACTTGTTGCTTCCCTTATAGAAGCGAATGCATTTATTACGAAGAATAGAGAAGAAACAATAAAGATAATTTCTAAATATACAGGGATTGACGACTCAAAATTGGCAGAAAAAACATATGACGTGAATGTTGATACAATTCCTAAAAAACCGTATGTATCTGATGAATCTGCGCAATTTTTTATTGATAACTCAGACAGTGAAGAAGTAAGGAAAATGAAACCATCCGATCTTGTAGATATGAGCATAGTAAAGAAATTAGATGAATCTGGTTTTATAGATAGTTTATATAATAAATAGGGTTTACCCGAAGATGGAGGAGGGGAATTTTGAATACTATTCCTAAACTACAATCAGAAAATGTGTCTATTACTTACCCGCTTAAAAACGGTGAAGAAATTACTGCCGTGACAGATTTCAATATGACAGTAAATGAAGGAGAGTTTGTTTGCATTGTTGGCCCAAGTGGTTGTGGCAAATCGACAATGCTAGGCGCAATAGCTGGTTTTCAAAATATAGGTGATGGAAATCTCTATTTAAATGGTAATCCCATAAAGGGGACTGGGCGTGATCGTGGTGTTGTGTTTCAGCAAGCGTCACTATTTCCATGGCGGACAGCTATTGATAATATCACATATGGACTTGAATTAGCAGGTGTCTCCAAACAAGAACGTAAAGCTAAAGGTAGGGAACTTTTAAAATTAGTAGGTTTGGAAGCATTTGAAAATCACTATCCAAATCAATTATCAGGTGGTATGCAACAAAGAATAAATGTTGCAAGAGCTCTCGCGATAGAGCCTAGCCTTATGCTATTAGATGAGCCATTTGGTGCATTAGATGCTCAAACAAGAGAGTTTATGCAGCTAGAACTTCTCAGAATTTGGAGAACAACCAAACAAACAATTATTTTCGTAACTCATGACATTGCTGAAGCGGTTTATCTAGCGGATCAAGTAATTGTTATGACTGCAAGACCTGGAACAATTTGTGAAAAAGTCAAGATTGACCTACCACGACCACGACCATTAGAAATAAAAAGAAGCACTGAGTTTATGGAATATGAAAAACATATCTGGGGTCTAATCGTACTAGAAAAAGAACGAGAAAAAGAAATAATTTAAAAAGGGGGGAGACATTTGAATAGCGTAAAAATAAAAAAAGAAGCATATAGTCGTAGTCAACAAGTTGGCGCAAGAGAAGGATTAAATAAGAAAAGTAACAAAAGTAGAAAAAAAGAAAAGAATTTAGGTAGCTTTTTATTGAATTATCTTGGGCCCATTACTGTAATTCTTGTGTTAACTATTTGGGAATCACTTTACCAAACAGGTATTATAAATCCAATTTTCTTAAGCGCCCCCTCACAGATAGTAAAGGTAGGGTACGAATTAACCCTAAGTGGGGATTTGACTGAAAACCTGCTTTTCACACTTGGAAACTTCAGCCTTGGATTCGGAATGGCAGCCATAATAGGAATCCTGGTAGGTTTAATTACTGGTTGGTACCGACCGATTGGAAAAGCCTTTGATCCTTTTTTAACTGCTATGCTCGGTACACCAAGGATTGTATTATTACCACTAATCACTCTCTGGGTAGGAGTAGGTTTTTCAAGTAAGGTTGTCATCGTATTTATTGCGGGTGTTTTTCCAATCATCCTAAACACAATGACTGGAGTAAGGAACCTAGACCCAAACCTAACAAGAGTTTCAAGTTCCTTTGGGGCTTCAGCTATTCAAACGTTTATAACAGTAGCGCTACCAGGCTCCTTGCCACAGATAGTTTCAGGCCTGAGGGTGGGAATTGGCCAATCTCTTGTAGCGGTTATTGCAGCTGAAATGTTTGTTTCCACTGGAGGTATCGGATACTTTGTTGCACAGTCATCTGCAAATTTTAATATTGACCGTGTTTTTGTAGGTATTGTCGTTATTATTATTTTAGGGATGTTAATTACGAGTTCTGTCAAAATGATTGAGTCACGTTTACTAAAGCATCGAATTGAATAAAGTTTACTATCAATAGACTGAATTTTCTAATTAAAAAATGCAAGAATGCACATATAAGGAGAGAATGTCATGATAAAAGATGAAAAGAATACTACTAAACTAGCAAAACCGAATTTTACAAGTCCGCCGTTGATAAACAAACAAACTCCTCGTTGTCCTCCAATGATTGATATTAAAAGTGCGGAAGAATTGATCCCATATTTGGATGAAGTAGCAAAACGTCCGTATAATCATGGACTTCATGCAGGATGGGATTTGAAACCAGGAGAAAGAGTACTGCTTCGGGTCGATAACTGGCATGATCCAATGGTAATTGATGCATGTAAGATGATTCTAGAGAAATACAATACAAAATATGAAGTTAAGTATGTTGATAAAGGACCTATTGTAAAATGGAAGGGCCATAATGAGGTTGAGTATTACCTTGCTCGGACGAAAGAGCTTGCTGAGTGGATGGATGAATGGGAGGAAATGGAGAAGGAAGGAGAGTATGACAAACTTCTATGGGGATATGGTGGCCCAGTTTTAAGGGATACGAATATAAAAATTCAACGGATGCCTTTTATTACACCTGAACTCACAGCAAGCCCAGCACATACAATTCCTTATGAGATAATTGAAGCACTTGATAAATGGACGTGGGATAAAGTTCGAAATTCGCGCAGAATCAGAATTACAGATCCTGAAGGTACTGATTTAAGCTATACGAACCACGATGAATATTGGGATTCAAAACGAGAATTCTACAATCCTGATTTGGTTAATCGATTTTGGGCCGGAAACACAGGGTTTGGTAAAACATATTTACCAGGGCATGTGTTAGGACGTCCATGGATGTACATTCCAAAAGAAGATGCTTGTGGTGTAATTGCTGGTACTAGTAACCATATTGGGCCAGTTCCTTGGATTCAACTAGATGTCCAAGATGGGAAGATTACCGACATCCATGAGGGAGGGGAGTTTGGAGACAAACTTCGTAAGGTAAAGGCTGAAACAGATCATTTACAATATCCAGGTTTTCCTGATAAAGGTTTATTTCGATGGTGGGAAGCTTCAATTGGTACGAATCCACATATTCACCGTCCTAGAAGAGGATTTCTTAATGGCTGGTTAAATTGTCTATACGAACGCATGCGTAGTGGAGTTATTCACTTAGGATTTGGAACAATTATTTCAAGTTCTGCAGAACGTGAAGCTGCAAAAATGGGATTACCTGTTGGGCATTGGCATGTGCATCTATACTTTCCAACTGTAACTTGTGAAATGATAGGCGGAGGAACTGAAACAATAATTAAAGATGGGCATTTAATGGGATTGGATGACCCGGATATTCGCAAAATTGCTGCTAAATACGGTGACCCAGATTTATGGTTGTCTGAATCTTGGATTCCAGCAGTACCAGGTTTAAATATGGGAGGAGATTATTGGGAACATTATGCGAAAGATCCAGAGGATTGGGTGCTTACAGAGCTAAATATTTGTGAAAATTATCATCCTCTATTCATGAGCATGGTAGGAGCAGATCCAAAGTATTGTAATAATCCGCTTTGGAAACTGCCTAGCGAGAAAGACCGTGCCAATTCCAATCATATTTTACATTCACATGATAGCTGTTCTTGTGGTGGCCATCACGGTTAATGTTTAGACTTACAATCAATCATCAATAGAGATTTTTTTATCGGGTAGCTTATATATCAAGCTACCCGATTTTAAAAACATTGAGTACTTATTCAATTAAAAGGATGCCATTCTAAATCATCGAAAGGTAGATGAAGATGTCTATACTTATACAATTATTAGTATTCTTTATTGTTTTCATTGTTACTGCTAGTGTTTATCGATTTGTATACAAAGTACGAGAAGCTCTTACGTGTACAACTGCAATGATGTCAGCAATGATTATTGGCTCCATGGCGGGGCTAATAATGGGTACCATTCTTGCTCTCAACGTAAGCTTTTCATTAAACTCTTTGCTAGCCATGATTATCGGAATAGGGGCAGGAGTGATTATAGGTATACCATTTAACTCCATGGCGATACTCGACGGAATAATGGCCGGTGCTATGGGAGGAATGATGGGAGCAATGTTAGGAGCTATGTTAACATATAATTTTATCTATATTCTAACAATCTTTTTAATTGCCATTTTACTTATTTCTGTTCTTTTACTTAGTCAAACGATTAAACAGGAAGCGGGATTACTAAAACAAACTAAGACACAAGGTAATCGCATTAAAGGTTTATCTATTATTACTGCATGTGTTACAGTAGGATTATTTTCAATAATCATGATAAGTACTTATGATAATAAAACCACTACATCAAGTGATGAACAGATGCATACAGAACATCAGCATAACACAGATTAAGTTATCTGGTATAAAAGTGATTATCCAATAGTGTATAGAAATAACAATAGGGCAGGCCAAAATTATTTTCTATACGTAAAAATAACAATTTTACTTAATACATTAATAAGGGTTTTTTACTAACATCCGATTTACTTTAGTATTGTCTTTTATTTCACAAAACCTATGAGAAAAAGTATTATTAACACAAAAAAACGTTCAGAATTGCCTGAACGTTTTTTGTGTTAGATTATAAATCTTCTTTATTGTTTATAACTACAATAACGTTAAGAATATGTCTCTTTACTCTTTATTTTTTCATAATTACTAAAATCTATGTTATTACCATAGAGAGGAAAATTTCATAACTACATAAATATTTTAATTAAAATTTATAGGACTCTATCTTTATTAACGACATGTAAAATAACAACCAAATATTTTTTTACACTCTGTATATGCTAAATCTCCTAATCAATTAATATAAATGTCTATATCAAAATATAAGGGGGACTTGCGTAATGCTTTGGGATTTTAGTTTTAATTTACCAACAAAAATCGAGTTCGGAATTGGAAAGATTAATCAAGTTGGCAATTATGTAAGAGAGTTAAAGGGGAAAAAGGCATTAGTTGTTACTGATCAGGGGCTTCGCAAAGCGGGTGTAATAGATAGAGTATTATATGTATTGGAAGAACAAGGAATTAAATACGTAGTTTTTGATGAAACCAAACCAAATCCTAGGGATGTAGATTGCATGGCAGCATACGAACTAGCAATGCAAGAAAACGTTGATGTTTTAATTGGTGTTGGTGGTGGAAGTTCAATGGATACTGCCAAAGCAGTTGGAACATTATTAAGCCATGGTGGGACTATCTCAGATTGGTATGGTTTGAATAAATTACAAAAACCGATTACACCCCTCATTTGTATACCTACTACAGCAGGTACTGGTAGCGAAATCACGTTCTTTTCCGTTATAACAGATACGACTACTAAATTAAAAATGAATATTTTAGACATTAATGTAGCCCCAACGGTTGCGCTTCTTGATCCAGAATTAACAGTTAGTCTTCCAGCAGCAGTGACTGCTTCAACGGGAATGGATGCCTTAACACATGCAATAGAAGCATACACTTGTAATCTTGCAGAGCCAATCACTGATGCTATGGCATTATATGCAACTGAATTAATTGTTAATAACCTTGGAACCGCAGTGTTTGATGGAGAAAATATTGAGGCAAGAAAGAATATGCTAGTAGGTAGCTTGATTGCAGGTATTGCCTTTGGAAACTCAGATGTTGGTGGGGTACATTGTATGGCAGAAGCTCTTGGTGGACTATACGATACTCCACATGGAGTAGCTAACTCAATGCTTCTACCCTTTGTGTTTGAATACAATATCCCTTCTAATGTAGAAAAACATGCGAAGATTGCTGAATTATTAGGAGCAAGTAGTATCGGAAAAACACGGGAAGAAGTCGCATATGAAGGTGTTTCCCTTTTAAAAGCAATGGCTGCTAAGATCGGTATTCCCAAAATGAGAGATTTAGAGAATATAAGTCCGGAAGACTTTGATTACTTAGCTGAAGGTGCAACCAAAAACGTTTCCGCTACAAGTAATCCAAGGGTTGCAACTAAAGAAGATTATCTAGAACTTTTTGAGAAGGCATACAATGATAAGCATTAGAAATGGATCATTCCTTAAACACTTTTAATACCAATAAAAAATGACAGTTTATAGAAATAGATGGAAGCGTTTTCTATATGGTGGTAAATACAATTTAAGGACACTTTTATATGGATATTAAGAAATTATTACAAGAAGGGGGAGTAGTAATGAGTGAAATAAGTCTAGCAACATTCTTTGATAAGTGGTTAACCTCAGATAACATCGGAAAGTTTTATATAAATGGTAAGTGGGTTGAACCACTAGAGAGAGAAACAATAAATGTTAGAAATCCTGCTACAAACGAAATAATAGCTCAAGTTGGTTCTGCCAATGAACAAGATGCAAAAAAAGCTATTGAAGCAGCGAGAAAAGCGTTTGATGAGGGAGAATGGCGTGACAGTTCTGCTCTTCACAGATCTACATTATTAAATAGGATAGCTGATAGGATTGAAGGTCATATAGATGAACTTGCCCTAATTGAAACAACTAACAATGGGAAAACATTAAAGGAATCGAAGGGTGATGTTGAAGCGGCGGCTGCAACATTTCGCTATTATGCAGCAGTTTCTTTGAAACCTACTGGAGAAACGCTACAAGTCGAAGGTCCCTTTGTGTCTAGGGTAGTAAGAGAGCCAATAGGAGTATGTGGACAGATTATTCCATGGAACTATCCTTTACTCATGGCAGCTTGGAAACTTGCTCCAGCAATTGCAGTAGGAAATACATGTATTTTAAAGCCATCGGAAATAACACCTTTATCTGCTATTCGCTTATTTGAGTTGATAGAAGATTTACCGTTTCCACCTGGAGTTATTAATCTAATTAATGGAACGGGGATAAACGCTGGTCAGCCCCTTGTGGAAAGTAATTTAGTTGATAAGATAGCATTTACTGGCGGATCGGAAACAGGAAAAAAGATCATGCAGATGTCCGTGGGTAATTTGAAAAAGGTCTCTCTTGAATTAGGAGGAAAGTCACCTAATATCATTTTTGCTGATGCTGACTATGATACTGCTTTAGATTATGCAACATTTGCGATATTCAATAATTCTGGTCAAGTTTGTTCAGCCGGTTCTCGTCTATTAGTAGAACAAAGTATATATCAGCAATTTGTTCAGGATTTAATAAATGCTACAAAAAAAATCAGAGTCGGGGACGGTATGGATGCCACAAGTCAAATGGGCCCACTTGTTAGCAGTCAACAACTAGAAAAGGTTAAAAGGTATATAGAGATTGGCAAAAATGAAGCTACATTGGCGTGTGGTGGTGAACAATTAATTGGCGACAGTTATAAGAATGGAAATTTTATTGAACCTACAATTTTTATCGACGTTGATCCAAAAGCTCGGATTGCTCAAGAAGAAATTTTTGGTCCTGTGCTCTGTGTAATCCCTTTTGAAACAGAAGAAGAAGCTGTGAGAATTGCAAACGATTCTGCTTATGGATTAGCTGCTGGAATTTTTACAAGCGATGTTGCAAAAGCAGAACGAATGCAGAAAAGTCTACGTGTAGGTGTAACTTGGGTTAATACGTATGAACAAAATTTAATTGAAGGACCATGGGGAGGGTATAAAGAAAGTGGAATAGGACGAGAGCTTGGAACATATGGGTTCGACGAATATACAGAGGTAAAGCAAATGATTAATACACTTAAAGTAGAGCCTACTAATTGGTTTTCAAATTAATTATGAGCAGTGGGCAGTTCTATATTTTGCATAATTAATAGTATTAAAATCAGTTGAACTAAGCGAAAGAATAGAAAATATGTTGGGAGGGATTAACAATGAGCGAAGTAAGAAAGCTTAAGCGGGCACTTGGTTTTTGGCCAGCCTATGGTGCGGCAGTAGGCTTAGTTGTATCTGGAACTGCTATGTTTTCCGTGGGAAATGTTGGGGGAACGACGGGATATGCAACATTTATTACAGCGTTAATTGCACTGATACCAATGATGTGTGCTGCTTTCGCTTATGGGGAATTATCGGCAATGTTACCGGGTAGTGGCATGATTTCTGATTACACCATGCCAGCACTTGGACGATTTTGGTCTATTTTTTCGTTGCTTAGTGGATATGTACTTTTGATTGCAGCGGATGGGGGTACCCAATTAGTAATGGGTGGTTTGTCCATGGAATCATTAATTGGAATTCCTCAGCCAATCGTGACTGCAGCGTTATTTTTGTTTGTCATTCTTGTTAATTTAAGGGGAGTTGAGTTTTACGGAAAGACAGAAGCAGTGATAACAGTTGTGATGATGATTGTGTTTGCGATTCTTTCTATTTTAGGAATTTCTCGCGTTGGTGAAACCATGGGAGCCATTCCGATAAATGCGGATCTGCCGTTTCTTCCGGAGGGTGGTTGGGCTACTGTATTTGGGACTGTAGGCGTCGCCATCTGGTTTTTCATTGGTTTTGAATTCGCCGTACCCATGGCAGAAGAGAATAAGAAACCATATAAGAATCTCCCATATGCTTTAATTATTGGCTTACTATCCATCTATATAATTGATATTATTTTCTCGGCGGCTACTGTAAGATATACGTCCTTAGATGTGTTGCTTACATCTCCAATTCCGCACGTAGAGGGAGCGCGTGCGATGTTGGGCACGGCTGGGTTTATCACAATTTCACTGCTTACGGTTGCGGCATCGCTTACAACAGCCAATGCTTATGCAGCAGCACTTCCTAGAATGCTTTATGGTATGGCAAGAGAAAATTTAGTACCGTCATTGTTTGCGAAAATACACCCAAAATACAGGACGCCATGGAACGGAATCTTTTTCACTGGTTTCCTGATGTTTATTACTTTTATTTACATCACCATAAATGGCGCTGATGTAAATATGGTGCTTACCTTTATTATGACAGCATGTATTACCTGGATGATTTCTTACGCTATTGCAATGTTGGACGTCTTAATTCTACGAAAAAAATATCCAGATTATCCAAGATTGTGGAAGGCACCGTTTGCCTGGATTACGTTACCAATCGGTATAATAGGTGTGATCTATGCAATATGGACGCTACAACCTTACTGGTTAAATGCAGTAATCGCAATGGCGGTTGTGGCCACATACGGCATATTATGGCTGAAGTATAAAAAGATCCCAATATTTGAGAGAACCCCTCTTGAAGATGTTACAAAAGAAATTCAAACTCGTTCTGAGTATCTGCCGGTATGGGATGAAGCAGTGACGGAATGGTTAGATAAGAGAGCAAAACAATTCCCAAGTTAATGTTTTGTACATTATGTGATTGATGAGATAGAGAGGAGACTTTATATAAAAACCATTAATTTAGTGAAAAGAAAAAGCAAAGATTATGAGATGGGGATATTGAATCGTCGTGCAAATGAAAAATTGAATTATGTTATAAGTACTTATGCAGGTGCATTAAGAGGTTACTGGAGAACAGAAGATAATGGTTTTCTTTATAAAAGAATTTCTTTTAATGATTTATATCATCTGAAAGAACTGAAAATGAGCTATATTTTAAAAGATAGACTATTCGCACGTAGTTATGACTTAGTAATCGAGTATGAGGTTCCTGCAATTTTTAATGAACAATTGAAATTCGGATTACGTTATTTAGGACGTAACAAAATTAATGGTGCAAAGTTTGTTGTGTTACTCGGAAATCAAGACGTCGGTCCTATATTGGAGAAACTTAATAATCCATTAATCCATGATAGGTTAGTAAAATTAGATCTAATAGACTTAAATGTAGAATATTCACCTCAAGAAAAAAAGTGGTATGTACTAACTGATAGTTTAATTGGTTCATCTACTTGGAATTTAATTCCCCCTGCTTTACAGGTTATAAAACCTACAGAAAAAGAATGTGTAATGATGATTGAATTGTTTGAACTGATTGCCGATGCGTTGCGAAATGATTAAATATTCCTGCTTTTCGACCTGTGGATAAGGTTATCACAGGTTTTTTTGTTTAATATAAATCCATTTTTAATCCATTTTTTAAGCAGCATTTTATTCATAGTTAGTATATAGATGATATGAATGGGACTTTTTTTGTAATTATTGGAAGGAAAAAAATAGATACCATATGAGGCAAACATATATCATTACGTTAAAAATGCTGAACTATGAACCAGCATACTTTGTTTCAATATTTTTAGGATATCAGAATTGAAAAATAGCCCTTTCGACCTCTGTTTTGGATTTATTTTTGTGTCTTTTGAATCATAAAAATTAAGCTCCTAACTGGTAAAATTTACAATAAGAACATGTACCTTAGAGGAGAGGAATATGGAGCTTATAGACGAAATCAAGAGGAAAGTGCAACGCCGGAAATATTTAATGATGGTTAATATATTAGAAGGCTATCGTTCCAATATTAATCAGGCATTAAGCAGAATGGGCAATAGTAAACAGATTTATCGGTCTGCACACGGTTGTTATGCGTATCAATGGAAGGGGCAGACAAGAGATGCGTTTGAGGAAATTGCAGCGGAGATCAATAGTACGGGGAACAAAATCAATCATCAGGGCGAGCTGTTGATCAAAGAAATCAACAAAGAGATTCGAAGATTACTAGCTAAAGCGGAGGCCTTGCGATGAGTGATATTAAAGTTAAGGCCGAGGAGTTAGAGGATTTTGCGAGTCAAATTGGAAAAGCAGAGCGGGAATGTGACGATGCTTTAGATGCGATTAATTGGCATTTTTCTTCCCTGCTTGCTGCTCATTGAAGGGTTTGATTTAAAGGAAGATAAGAGAAAGATTTTTCCTGTCGATCAGCTCACAAATGTAAAACAGTACAGTCCGGAAAAACGAATAAATGAGAAGAAGATTGAAGAAAAACTCAGGAAACAGGAAGAAGATATTAACTTTGTCCTTGAACTTGGTCCAATGGCAATCGCCCAGTTTAAAAAATACCATCCTTTAAAATTTACTCTTTCCTATATCGGTCCTTATCAAACGACAGCCATTCTAAAGACTTGTGTTGATGTTCATCATTCAGAAGAAGTAACCGAACTAGCAAAATGGCTTCTTTTTCTAGGTGATGACATCAAGGTCAGGGAAATGCCAAGAGAAGTCTTAGTGTATTTACAAGAGAGATTATCCATCTACATCTGAATTTTTCGCATCTAAAACAGTAAAGTTCACAGAATTTCCAGCCTCAATACCAAACTTTTCGTTCAATTTCATTATGTTTGCTCCTAGTTACGTGAAGGATGAAGGTCGTTTTGAATCAGCTGGAACATACTAGTAATTATATTGATATGTAGAATACAAATTGATGAAATTTGGAGTATCACTTTATTTGAAGTAACAACAAAAATCTATTAAAATAGAAATAAATACCAATACATAGGAGTGATACTAGATGGCAAAAGTATGCTTTTTACTTGATAATGGCTATGAAGATTCAGAGATGAAGAATCCTTATGATGCAGTTAATGAAGCAGGTCACGAAACTGTTGTTGTTGGAATCGAAAAAGGTGCTGAACTTAAAGGGAAGAAAGGATCAGTATCTTATACGGCTGACCTATCCATAAGTGAAGTAAATGCTCACGATTTTGATGCGGTTATTATTCCTGGTGGCTCTGCTCCAGAGGCACTGCGAGTAAATGATGAAGTCGTACAATTTGTAAAACAAGCCAATGAACAAGGTAAAGTGATTGCTGGTATTTGTCATGGACCACAAGTCATGATTAGTGCGGATATCCTAAAAGGGGTAAGCGCAACTTCGTACATTGGAATCCGTGATGATTTGAAAAACGCTGGATCAACCTTCTTAGACCAAGAGGTAGTGGTTGATGGAAACATCATCACCTCTCGTACACCTAAAGACGAGCCAGCTTTTATTAAAGAAATCTTAAATAAATTATAAGAACGTTTATATTCTAAAGGTCTCTTCTCGTATGGGAAGGGGCTTTTTTTGCATGCTCGCAAAACTAGGTATTTTCATATTCTAGTCCTAGTCCGAATACAATGTAGCAATTACTTATAAGGGGAGTGAGGAATTGAAAGCGATAACAAATTTCTTTGTTCGACTCGTTCAGCGGTTTCTTCCAGATGCCTTTATTTTTGCGATTATTCTTACGTTTTTAGTGTTTATTATTGGCGTTTTGTTTACAGAAAGCGGACCTGTCGAAATGGTTACTCATTGGGGAACAGGATTTTGGGATTTACTCGCCTTCACCATGCAAATGTCTCTCGTTGTGGTAACGGGTTATGTATTAGCGAATGCACCAGTTATCAAGAATTTTCTAGCTAGATTAAGTAATTTGGCGAAAACACCAGCGCATGCCGTTATGCTTGTCACGTTTGTATCTGCCATTGCTTGTTTAATTAATTATGGTTTCGGATTAGTGGTTGGAGCTCTATTTGCCATCCATGTGGCTAGGCAAGTCCCATCAGCAGATTTTCGTATTTTAGTAGCTGGGGCATATAGTGGATTTTTAGTTTGGCATGGCGGATTCTCAGCATCGATTCCATTGACGGTGGCAACCTCTGGTCACTTTTTAGAAGAAAAAATGGGAGTCATTCCAGTAAGTGAAACTCTTTTTAGTCCAGCGAATCTCTTTATTGTGGCAGCACTCGTAATCACATTACCTATATTTAATCGATTCTTAATGAAAAACTCAAATACACTGGAGCAAGATCGTTCCAGCTGGAAGCTACCAGATGATACGTCATCAACTACTGAATCAATCTATCCATCCACACCAGCTGAAAAAATTGAAAACAGTGTGATTGTTTCGATGCTGATTGGTATCATGGGTTTGGCCTTTATCGTCTATCATTTTGTTACCAAGGGTTTCGATTTGAATATTAATATCGTAAACTTTATTTTCTTATTCTTAGGTATCATGTTGCATAAAACACCGAAACAATTCTTAAACACGGTCACGAACGGAGTCAAAAATGCAGGGGGAATCATCATTCAATTCCCGTTCTATGCTGGGATCATGGGGATGGTTACGTTATCTGGCCTTTCTCAGGAAATGGCTTTATGGTTCGTCTCATTTGCAAATGCTCACACTCTACCATTCTTTTCGTTTCTCAGTGGCGGGCTAATCAACGTATTTGTACCATCCGGTGGTGGTCAGTGGGCCGTGCAAGGACCAATTATGATTGAAGCGGCGGCTGCTATTAATGCAGATCTTGCAAAAACGGCAGTGGGTGTTGCATGGGGAGATGCCTGGACGAATATGATTCAACCATTCTGGGCCTTGCCGGCTTTAGCGATTGCAGGTCTGCATATTCGCGATATCATGGGATTCTGTGTCATGATTCTCTTTTATAGCTTCATTCCGATTTCAATCGGTCTATTATTGTTATAAAATAGAGGCAAACGGACATATCCGTTTGCCTTTCTGAAGATTGGGGGACTTTTATGAGAAACAAGAAACTAGGAAGGTTAGTTTTATCAATTGTTTTTGCCTTGCTTTTAGTTGGATGTGCCTCTAATAAAACACCAGTCTTAAAAGGTGCTTATCAAAGCGAACATGTAAATGGATATATTGTTCAAATGACATTTCAACCTGAAAATCATAGTTTTGTTGAATACATTGATAATAGAGAAGTAGATAAGGGAACCTATGAAGAAATAGAAACTGGTTTATATAAAATGAACGTTGAACTACAAGAATTTGCTTTTCCAAAACGGACCCGATTGCAAAAATACACCGTTGATAATCCGAACTTAACCGCCATCGACATTAGTTAAAAGAGTTACCGAAAATAACACCACTTCAATTTTAAAAGTATCAACTGCAGATAGCCGAGTTACTTTATTAAAATATGTAGTACCAACCGAATAATTATATTTAAATAGCTATTGTAACTTGACTAATATAATATTCTAAAAAATTAGAATTTACTGTTGACATAGTAAATATATTGTATGTATATTGTTGTTAGTAGTAAATTACATTTAAATACAGAAATGAAGTTTTTATTTTTTTTGTTCGATAAATGAACATGGTGATCGATAAATGAACAAATTTGTTTTTTCTTAAATGCTTTACTTTTTAATGTTTTAATTTAATAACTAAAGATAGATTGTAGAAACGAGTGATAATCATGGACGATCAGTACATATTGAAAACCCTCTCAAATGCGATTGATGTTTTAGAGTTGTTTGAAGACGAAGTATCTCTAACCCCCAAAGACATAGAAAATAAAATGAAAATGAACAGAACAAATTTATATCGAATTTTATATACACTTAGACATCGTGGCTTATTGGATCTAGATCCACAGAGTGGTGAATACAGAATTGGCATGAAGGCTGTTCATCTTACTGCCCTTTCTCTAAAAAGGCTAGATGTTAAAACAATTAGCCGTCCATATCTTCTTAAACTGGGAGAGATGTTGGGTGAATCGATTCATTTGGTGAAGAAAAATAATAATTTTGCGATGTTTATAGATAAAATTGAAGCGGCTGAAGAAGTGAATATGGGTTCTTACATAGGTTGGACAGCACCTTTATATTGTACAGCTTCTGGAAAACTATTAATGAGTTACAAATCAGATGAATGGATAAAAAATTATATACAAGGCATCAATCCAAAAAAGTATACAGATAAAACACTTACAGAATTCCCCCATTTATTACATAATATCAAACAAATCCGCCATAATGGATATTCTTCTGATGAAGAAGAAATGGTAGAAGGTTTAACATGCTTTGCGGTACCAATTCTAGGACATAAAAACAATGTTCTTGCTGCTATCAGTGTATCCGGAGCCACAACAAAAATGAATAAAAGAAAAAAAGAGTTCTTGAAACAAATAGAAAAGACCGCTGCTGAAATTTCACATGCAATCAAATTAACACCTGAAGGAGTATTCTAATTTTTTAGGGCATACCAGAGGTTCATTCCAAAGAACCTCTGTATACGGCCAAAGCCGATTAATAGACTTATAAATTAAAAGGAGGAAAATTGATGAAAAGTACCCATGTACTAAGAAAGTCTTTTTATTTGATCCTTGTCCTGACGTTTTTACTGGCTGGTTGTAGCAGTGGTTCAAAGAATACAGGGAGCGAAAGTTCAAGCAGCGGTGATAGTGGATCAGAGGTAGTGGAGCTTCGTTTAGGTCATATTGCAACTGAAACAAATCCGTATCATTTACTCGCGCAAGAATTTAAAAAATTGGTTGAAGAAAGAACCGATGGTAAAGTACAAATAAAACTTTTTCCAAATGGCCAACTTGGACAAGAGAGGGAATTAATCGAGGCGTTAACATTTGGAAACCTAGATTTAGCTGTAATCACAAGTTCGCCAGTTTCAAACTTTGTTCCTGAGTTCGGTGTCCTTGATATTCCATATCTCTTTGAGGATTGGGAACATGTAGAAAGATTTATAGATGCTGATGTCTCAAAAAAATTATTAAAAGAAACTGAAAAAGTTGGTATTGAGACATTTGCTTTCGTCCCTAGGGGATTTAGAAGTGTAACAAATAACGACCATCCTGTTAAAACACCGGAAGATATGAAAGGGCTTACACTACGAGTGATTGAAAGTGAGGTATACCTAGAAACAATCAATGAGCTAGGTGCAACAGCAACAGGTATGCCTTGGAGTGATGCTTATACTGCAATGCAGCAAGGAGCCATTGATGGACAGGAAAATGATTATTCCATCAATTACACTCAAAATGTTTTTGAAGTACAGAAATACCTTTCTTTAACAGAACATATTTTTGCAATCAACACGCTAATGGGAAGCCAACAAAATCTTAAAAAGTTACCAGAAGATGTTCAAAAGATTATTGCTGAGTCAGCTGTTGAAGCTGCCGAAAAAATAGCAGAACATAACCTCACTGAAGCTGATGTACTACGTAAGGCACTTGAGGATGAAGGGATGGTCATTAACGAGGTTGATAAAGAAGCATTTATGAAATCCGTTCCTAAAACACAGGAAAAATTCAGTAAAAAGTTTGGGGAAGAATATTTTAACGAAATCAAAGGTTTATAAAACAATTTAGTGGGGTGTCATTCGTTATTACACTCCACTTTTATTCTCACAAAACTTTAAAGGAAGCGGGGTATAGAATTTTGCGAATACTAGATCAGATTAATTTTTGGATAAATAAAGTATGCACTTATATAATTGGTTTTTTGCTTACTGTTATTACAGTGGTTTTGTTTATTCAAGTTGTTGCTAGATATGTTTTCAGTACAGGCACATTTTGGTCAGATGAATTAGCAAGGTATTCAATGGTTTGGCTCGTTCTAGTTGGTGCGGCCGTTGCAGTACGTGAAAAATCATTAATGAATGTTGATGTTCTTGAAAGTTTATTTCCAAAATCAAGAGTGATTCTAAATATCTTTCAATCAATCACTATTTTAGTTTATTCTGCATTTATCTTATACATTGGATTTGGCACACTCGAACTTGTATCTGCACAAAGATCTCCTAATATGGGATTATCGATGAGTTTTGTTTACGCTGCACTCCCGGTAGCAGCTGTCCTATTAATTTTACATGCTATCGTTAATTTGTTTTATAGAAAGGACCGCAGAGAGGAAGTGAAAGAATGATCCTTTACTTAGTTTTAGCTTTAGTCTTCATGGCTATGGGTGCTTCAATTGCAATAACAATCGGTCTTGTTTCCATTCTCTATATTTTCTTCAATGACATACCTATTAATATTATTACTCAAAAACTTATAACTGGTGTTGATGTTTCAGCCCTTCTCGCTATTCCATTATTTATTTTAGCGGGGGATATTATGGGAAAAGGCGGATTAGCTCAACGGATAATCCGATTAGCAAGCTCCTTAATAGGAAGGGTAAGCGGAGGATTAGGGATTATTACCGTTATAGCATGTATGTTTTTTGCGGCAATATCCGGAAGTGGGGTAGCAACAGCAGCTGCACTTGGAAGCTTGATGATTCCATCCATGATAAATAAGGGCTATGATAAAGGTTTTGCTAGCTCAATCGTTGCAACAGCTAGTCCTTTAGGAGTTATTATCCCTCCGAGTATTTCATTTATTATTTATGCTAACTTAACAGGTGCATCAGTTTCCGACTTATATAAGGCTGGTTTACCTGCAGGTCTATTTGTTGGAATAGCATTAATTCTATTATTTTACTTCTTAGCTAAGAAACAAGGGATAAAAGCTGATCATGACCCATTTAATTCAAAGGAGTTTTTCTCAGCATTAAAAGAATCGATTTGGGCTTTAGGTACACCATTTATATTAGTAGGCGGTGTTTTTGGTGGTATTTTTACCCCTACTGAGTCTGCTGCAGTTGCCGTTATTTACGCTTTGTTTGTTGCAATCTTTATCTACAAAGATTTGAAATGGAAGGATTTATTTCCTTTACTTGTAGGGTCAGCCAAAATGACAGCGAATATTATGTTTATCATTACTAATGCCTCCTTGCTTGCATGGGTACTAACCTCTGAAGGAATTCCGCAGGCTTTAGTTACTAGTTTAATAGGGATTACCGAAAACCCAATTGCATTATTACTGATTATTAATTTGATTATTTTAATAGTTGGAACGTTTATGGAGACCTCTGCAATTCTTGTCATATTAGTCCCGTTGTTCCTTCCAGTTGTCACAAGCCTTGGCATGGATCCTGTACACTTCGGAATTATTGTCACAATTAATACGGCTATAGGACTTGTAACACCACCATTTGGGGTTTGTTTATTTACAGCAGCAAGCGTTGGAAAAGTCGCTATACATAAACTTTCTAAACATGTAGTTTTACCTATTATCGTAATGATAATTGTATTACTATTTATTACTTTCGTACCAGATTCTGTTATGTTTATGGTTGAATAAAAATTGTACGATAATGAAAAATTACTCTGATTCAATATTAGAGACATATTAATGGAGGTTAATATGAAAAGATATTCAATAAGTGAGTTACAAAGAGGATATGAAACTAAGGAGTTCTCACCAGTTGAAATTACACAAAAGTATTTAGAGACGATTAAATCTACTAGCAAAACTTTTAATTCTTTCATAACAGTCACAGAAGACCTAGCATTAAAACAGGCCAAGAGCCTAGAAGCTAAATTGATGACAGGAAATGAACTCGGCAAATTATTTGGGATTCCATTATCATATAAAGATAACATTCAAACAAAGGATATAAGAACAACCAATGGCTCTCTTATTGATCAAAACTATGTACCAAGTAAAAATGCAAAAGTTGTTTCAAAATTAGGGAAAGAAGATGCAATTACATTAGGAAAAACCAATATGCATGAATATGCCTTTGGAATAACATCAACAAACGAACATTATGGTGCAGTTAAAAATCCTTGGGATACTGAATATATACCAGGTGGTTCAAGTGGAGGATCAGCAGTTTCAGTTGCAACTAATCAGACTATTGCATCCTTAGGAACTGATACCGGTGGTTCTATAAGAATTCCAGCAGCCGCATGTGGAATTGTTGGATTAAATCCGACAAATGGTAAAATTTCAACTAAGGGTATAGCAGGAATTTCTTGGACGCTAGATAACGTTGGCCCTTTAGCAGCAAATATGAGTGATCTAGCTATCATGATGGAAGCATTAACAGACAATCTATATTCAGAATACTGCATCGACGATATTAAAGGATTACGAATTGGAGTTCCTACAACATTTTTTAATCAAAATCTAGATGCTGAAACTTATGAATTTTACTTAAAAACATTACGAAATCTTGTAGATCAAGGCGCTATTTTAATAGAAGTAGAAATTCCCACTATTGAGGGATATCAGGATTTCGGATTTGCCATTGCAATGTCAGAGGCAGGTTACTTTCATCAGGAAAAAATCAACTCACATCTTCAAAACTATGGTAATGATGTTAGGGAGGTTATGAAAAAAGCAAATACATTTGGATCATTAGACTATATTATAGCTTTGAAAAAATGCGATGAATATGAGGAAGGATTCCGTAAAGTATTTGAAAAAGTAGACTTACTAGCAACCCCAACAATGCCAATCCCAGCGGAAAAGATTGGTGTTGCCGAAGCAGTAATAGGGGATTTTAAAGAAGGATTATTTGATTGCCTAACACGTTATAATTTCATTTTTAATATGATAGGCTATCCAGCTTTAACTATTCCCTGTGGTATTACGAAAAAAAATCTACCAGTTGGCTTTCAATTGGTTGGACCAAAAAATAGTGAAAATATTCTTATTAAAGCAGGATATAGCTATGAGCAAAATTATTTACATGAATTTTATAAGAAAAGAGATGAGCATTTGTTGTTTGTAAGTAAATAATCAATCTTCAATTAAAGATTTTGCTTCTAAGGATGTTTTTAAAATATGATTTTTAATGAGGGTAGATAATATATGAAAATAGCAATCGCTGGTTCAGGTGCCATGGGGTGCAGGTTTGGAGCATTATTAAAAGAGGCGGATCACGATGTAATCCTTGTTGATGAGTGGGCCATTCACATTGAAGCAATTAACCAAAGAGGTCTGGAAATTAGAAATGAAACTGGCTCACGCTTTTTACCTATTAAAGCATGCTTACCTCCTGAAGTAACAGAAATCATGGATTTAGTAATTGTTTTTACAAAAGCAATGTTAACTGATGCTTTAATGCAAAAATGTCAGCATTTCATTAATGATAGAACACTAGTACTAACGTTACAAAATGGTTTAGGTAATATTGAAATTCTTGAAAAAAGTATTCCAAGGGACAATTTAATAGTAGGAGTAACAACTTATGGAACAGAACTTCTAGGGCCAGGTATTATTCAAGCTTTCGGAAGTGGACATAACCAAATTATGCAGGTGGATGGGAAGGTAACGGATGATATTAAAAAGTTGGCCGAGATTTTAATTTTTGCAGGAATGGATACAAAAGTCTCTGAAAACGCCTTCACTGAGATTTGGAACAAGGTTGCTTTTAACTCTGTATTAAATACATTATGCACGTTAATGGAGAATACAGTTGGTGCTGTTGGGCATTATAGCATGTTTCATGAGGTTATTGATCACATTGTGGAAGAAATTATTGAGGTTGGATATGCTGAAGGGGTTTCCTTAAATAAAGATGATATTTTTAAAATGATTATTAATGTCATCCCGCCTGATATGGCCGGGAACCACTTACCATCCATGTATCAGGATATGGAGAACAACAGACAGACAGAAATTGACTTCTTAAATGGTGCGATTGTTAACCTAGCAAAAAAGCATAACATTGCAGTTCCGATGAATTTATTAATTACCCATTTAATAAAAATGAAGGAAGAAATTCGTTTTTATCAATCTCCACAAGAGGTGAAAAAATGAAGAAAGTATCAATAATTGGAGCGGCTGGTACACTTGGTTCGTCATGTGCCATGTCGCTCGCAATGAATGATATGATTCATGAGCTATGTCTAATCGATGTAAATAATAGCTTACTAGATAATCATGTTATGGATTTTGAAAATGCCTTTCCAGAAAAGAAAATATACAGAGGCACATATGAACATCTAAAAGAATCAGAGGTTATTATCATTACAGCAGGGGTGCCAAATCGAAATAATGAAACATCTAGAAATGCTTATTTGATAGATAACATAAAAATTATTCGCGAAATTGGCAGTCAGATTGAAAATTATGCCCCAAACGCAGTAATCATTACGGCATCAAACCCTGTTGACCTGTTAAATTACTATTTGTACAAAACATTTAATTTCAAGAAAGAACGTTTAATAGGCTACAACTTAAATGATTCTTTTAGATTTGATTGGGCAATCAGAAAAAATCTTCAGCTGAGTTATAAAGGAAAGATTCAAACACCAGTAATTGGTGAACATGGTGAGTCGCAAGTCCCTGTATTTTCACAAGTGAAAACAAAGGAAGGCTATATCACCTTCACAGAAGGGCAAAAGAAATCAATACACGATGATATTCGAACATGGTTTGTCCAGTTTAACCGATTAAATGTGAACCGTACAACTGGATGGACAACGGCAGTTGGGATGAGAAGGTTAATAGAGGGCTTACTTACGAATAGAACAACAAACTTGCTTTGTTCTGCTGTTCTTGAAGGAGAGTATGGTATTGAAGGGTTAAGCATTGGGGTTCCTGTGAAAATAAATAAGGATGGCATAAAAAGTATTGTATCTTGGAATTTGACTGAAACAGAACGTCAAGGTTTTAACCAATCAGCTGTAAAAATACTTAATATTATTAAAGAAAATAAAGACCTATTTAGTAATCTTTGAGTTATTTAGTTTCATTGATTCAAAATTTTGGATGTTTAACTCTGTTTCATTATATGAACATCTGTATCAGATAATGAACACAAGAGTGTTAAAATTGGAAGGGATTTTAGGAGGTTATTAAATGAGAAATCTTGATTTTGAGTTAGTCCGCACTCTTGATGATGAAGGGAATCTGTTGAATGGTGTGACGATAGATTTATCCGAGGTAGAGTTACTTGAATTATATGAAAAAATGCTAATGACTAGATTATTTGATGAACGGGCATTCCGTTTGCAACGACAAGGAAGGATTGGAACTTATCCTCCATATAAGGGGCAGGAAGCCGCACAGGTTGGGAGTGTTTTTAATTTAGAAAAAGGTGATTGGCTTTTTCCGTATGGAAGAGATTTAGCAGCATGTTTCACTTTTGGGAAGGACATGAAATCTGCTCTTCTATATGCAATGGGGCATAAGGATGGGAGCAAGGTCTCAGAAGATACAAATATATTTCCTTTAGCAATCATGATTCCACCCCAAATTCCACAGGCTGTTGGAGCTGCTTGGGCAAGTAAATTACGCGGTGAAGATCGGGTTGCACTTGCAACAATTGGTGATGGTGGAACTTCCAAGGGAGATTTTCATGAAGGAATGAATATGGCAGCTGTATATAAGGCACCTGCGATTTTCCTTTGCCAGAATAATCAATGGGCCATTAGTGTTCCGATTGAAAAACAAATGGCAACTGATACGGTCGTTCAAAAGGCGATTGCGTATGGAATGGAAGGGGTACGTGTTGATGGGAATGATGTGTTGGCAGTTTATCAAGTAACAAAGGAAGCGATTAAACGTGCACGTAATGGTGAAGGACCAACCTTTATAGAAGCACTTACTTATCGTGTTGGACCACATACAACCTCTGATGATCCCACAAGATATCGGAAGGAAACAGAAGCGGAGAAATGGAAACAACGGGATCCAATTGAATTGTATAAGAAATTTCTTATTAAGCAAGGGCTATGGTCAGAAGAACAGGATGCGAAAATGACAGAAAATATAAAAGAAATGATTAATACTGCGGTAAAGGAAGCGGAGGCAACTACAAAAACGAGGTTGATTGATATATTTGATCATGTTTACCAATTACCTACAGATGATTTAATGAAGCAAAAACAAAGTGTAGAATCTGAATTTCTAATTTCACAGTAAGGAGGAAATTTATATGTCACAAAAGACAATTGTTCAGGCGATTAATGAAGCGATGGATCAAGTAATGGAACAAGATCCAACTGTAATGGTATTAGGACTTGATGTTGGAAAAAATGGTGGTGTATTTAGAGTAACGGATGGGTTGCAAGAAAAATTTGGTGAGAACCGAATTGTTGACACTCCAATCGCCGAATCGGGAACTGTAGGCGTCGCAATTGGTCTTGCAGTGAATGGATTTAAACCAATAGTAGAAATGCAATTCATGGGCTTTATCTATTCAGCAATGGATCAAATATGTTCGCAAGCCGCGAGAGTTCGTTCACGTTCAGGGGGAAGATTTACAGCACCCATGGTAATTAGAGGTCCATTTGGGGGTGGAGTACATGCACTAGAATTGCATTGTGACAGCTATGAAGCCTTCTTTGCACATACACCGGGCCTAAAGGTGGTAATTCCTAGCAACCCTTACGATGCAAAAGGATTATTAATATCAGCTATTGAAGATCCAGACCCAGTTGTCTTTTTTGAACCTATGAGGATTTACCGTTCGATTCGTGAAGAGGTTCCTGAGGAAATGTACCGCATACCAATCGGAAAAGCAAATATTGTCCGCGAGGGTGAAGAGCTAACAATTATTAGTTGGGGAGCACCCGTCCATACAGCAAAAGCATTGGCGGAAAAAATGTATGAAGAAAGAGGATTATCGATTGAGGTTATTGACCTACGTACATTGGTGCCATTTGATACAGAAACAATCGTGAATTCAATAAAGAAAACTGGCAGAGCAATCGTTATGCATGAAGCTGTTAAAACAGGTGGATTTGGTGCAGAAGTTGCTACAAGAATTATGGAAGAAGCATTCCTTTATATGGAGTGTCCAGTAGAAAGGGTAACAGGATTTGATACACCATATCCATTCCCCCAGGTTGAACACGACTGGATGCCCAATGAAGAAAGACTAGTTCAAGCAGTTAATAAGGTTCTTACATTTTAATTGAAATGGAGGGATTTAAATGATATATGAATTTAAGCTCCCAGACGTAGGAGAGGGAATCGCTGAGGGAGAAATAGTAAAATGGCTTGTCAGCCCAAAGGAACAAATTGATGAAGATCATCCTATTGCTGAAATTCAAACAGATAAAGCACTAATTGAAATTACTTCCCCAGTCGCTGGCACTGTAAGAGACATTCATTATCAAGAAGGAGAAATTGCAAAGGTTGGTTCCGTAATCATTAGTTTTAATACAGCTGAATTGAACAAATCTCTTGTGCAAGAAGCTCCCAAAAATACACAAGTAAAAGAGGAAATAACTGCTACTGAAATAAACCAAGTACCAAATAGGAAAAAGAGAGTAATTGCCACACCAACGGTTCGAAGAATTGCTAGGGAACTGGATGTTAATCTTTTATTAGTAGAAGGAAGCGGTAAAAATGGCAGAGTTCTAGAAGAAGATGTACGTTCTTTCGTAAATAAAAAAGGTAAAAAGCAAGGGGCCATATCTGATCATGGAGTTCATCTGCAATCTGCTGCAACCGTTGAGACGACCATAGATAAACCGTTTGCTCCAATAACCCAAAAGGTAAATAGTCAAGAGAAAAGGGTTCCGTTAAGAGGACTGAGAAGAAGTATTGCAAACAAAATGACCACTTCAACGACTGTAGCTGCTCAATCAACGATTTTAGAAGAAATTGATGTCACACAATTAGTCTCACTACGTAAACAAATGGCGGAAAAAGCAAAGGAAAAAGGTGTTCACTTAACTTATCTCCCATTTATTGTGAAAGCAGTCGTACCAGCTTTAAAGAAATTTGAATATTTAAACTCATCTTTAGATGATCAATCTGAAGAAATTGTTTTAAAGTATGATTATAATATTGGAATTGCGACTGATACAGAGAACGGTCTGCTGGTACCAGTTGTTAAAAATGCAAATCAGAAAAGTTTAGTGGACATTGCAAGTGAAATTTCGGGACTTGTAGAAAAGGCAAGGAGCCAAAAAATTACAATGGAAGAGATAAGTGGAGGAACATTTACTATTACAAATATTGGTGCTACAGGCGTTGGTATATTTGGAACTCCAGTTATTAATCATCCTGAAGCAGCTATTCTTGCTATTCATCGAATTCAGAAAAAACCAGTTGTTGTAAATAATCAGATTGTAATAAGAGATATGCTCGGTCTTAGCTTAAGTTTTGATCATCGAATTCTTGATGGTGCTATGGCGTCCTATTTCTTAAAGCAAATCATTCAGTATTTAGAACAACCGAACTTACTCTTTATGGAAATGGTTTAAGAAATAATAGTTTAAGCAGGGGGAATTAGATGGTTGTAGGAGAACTAGTTAGAGATGTGGAAGTCTTAGTGATTGGCGGTGGTCCGGGTGGCTATACTGCTGCGATTCGAGCAGCTCAATTGGGGAAGAAAGTAACTCTAATAGAGAAAGAAGAAATTGGTGGTGTTTGCCTAAATCAAGGCTGTATACCATCAAAAGCATTAATAACAGCAGGAAAGAAATTTAATTTTCTTCAGCAAGCAGATGAAATGGGAATTGAAGTAAAGCAGTCTACAATCAACTTCACAAAGATGCAAAACTGGAAAAATAATATCGTTAAAAGGTTAACAAATGGTGTAAATGGCTTACTATCTGGAAATAAGGTAGAGGTTCTAAAAGGAGAAGCATTCTTTATCAATAATAATGAGGTTAGAGTAGAAAACGGCTATGAAAGTGATCGTATTCGTTTTCAGGATTGTATTATAGCGACAGGTTCAAGACCGGTAGAGATACCTGGTATCCCATTTGGAAACAAGGTCTTATCATCTAAAGAAGCCTTAAATTTAAAAGAAGTTCCAAAAGAACTAATCATTCTAGGTGGTGGTTATATCGGCATTGAACTGGGGCAGGCATACGCTTTACTAGGAGCCAAAGTAACCATTCTTGAGGAAAAGGAAACGATTTTAAATGGGTTTGATAAAAGAGCGGTTAATTTAGTAAAACAAAATTTACACCGAAAATCAGTCGATCTATTGACGAGTATAAAAATTAACGAGGTTACAAATGGTCCTGAAAAAGTGCATCTTAGTTATCTTGAAAATAATGAGGTAAAAGAGTTGAGTGGGGATTATTTATTAGTAACTGCGGGTAGAAGACCAAATACAGATGAATTAAGTTTGGATATATTACAGATGATTGTTGATGATAGGGGATATATTGCTGTAGATCATCAGTGCATGACAAGTGTAAAAAATATTTATGCGATCGGCGATATTATTTCAGGACCTGCACTTGCCCATAAAGCTGCTTATGAAGGCAAAGTCGTGGCTGAAGTGATTGCAGGAAAACCTAGTGCGGTTGACTATCAAACTATTCCATTAGTCGTGTTTTCTGATCCGGAAATTGCATCAGTAGGGTTAACCGAAAATGATGCAATTAAAGAAGGACATTCAATTAAAGTTGGTCGTTTTTCATACGGCGCCAATGGTCGTGCTCTGACGTTAAATGAAACAGAGGGTAGCATTACTTTGGTTGTCGAAAAGAGTACAGAATTAGTTTTAGGTGCTCAAATTGTGGGAGAAGAAGCTTCAGAATTAATATCTGAAATTACATTGGCAATTGAAATGGGTGCAACCATATATGACCTTATTGATACAATCCATGCACACCCAACACTTTCTGAAATTGTGTTGGAAGCTTCCGAAGCAGCAATTGAACAGGCAATTCATGTTTTATAAGATCCCAAGACTGTCCGGTTTAATTAAAAGGACAGTCTTTTTCCTGCATTAGATTTACCACGGACGGTAAATCATTCTGATTCAATGCTGTTCGAATTTACTTGTTTTATAGTTAGGCAGTATTTTAAAAAAAAGATGACTATACAACGTTGATATATTAACAATATAACTCTGGGCCTTGCCGGCATTAGCTATTGCAGGTTTGCATATTCGGCATATCATGGGATTCTGTGTCATGATTCTCTTTTATAGCTTCATTCCGATTTCTATTGGTCTATTATTGTTATAAACTAGAGGCAAACGGACATTTCCGTTTGCCTTTCTGAATGATTGGGGGACTTTTATGACAAACAACAAATTGGGAATGTTAGTGTTGGCGACTTTTTTTACCTTGCTTTTAGTAGGATGTGGCTCTAACAAATCACCACTCTTAAAAGGTGCTTATCAAAGCGAACATGTGAATGGCTATATTGTTCAAATGACCTTTCAGCCTGAGGATCATAGTTTTATTGAATACATTGATAATAGAGAAGTAGATAAGGGAACTTATGAAGAATTAGAAAATGGTTCATATAAAATGAACGTTGAACTACAAGAATTTGAAATTGCATTAAAGAGTGACAACTCATTTGACCTAATCATTAATAAACTAAATGATGGAAAACCATTCCCGCTGAAAAATGTTGATGAAACCCCCGTATATATTGGTACAGAATTTGATGATGTCGAAGAATATAAATCATTAGTAAAATGATGGTGTAATCATAAACTTTTGAACATAATCGTTTTTTTTTATGGATGATGTATGATGGAGGATAGAATTGACTTATTCGAAAACAACCAAGGAGGTTACCTTTTTGAAAGACTAGAAGACAGAAGCAGAACAGGCAAATATGAAGATTGATGAGATATTTAATGAAGAAATCAGGATTAATTGAATATCGTCCCTCTTTTAAGTGACAATACCCGATTAGCAATGATTGAAGGGCAAGAAGAAGATAATAAATGATGAAAAATGCTTGGTCATACATGTATGTACCGGGCATTTTTTTATGCCTCTTTCCGATAAAGATGAAACTTTTATAAAGATATAATCGTAAATAGGTAGAGGTGATAAAAATGATCGAACTACTCTTACTGTTTGTTTTATTACTTTTAACATCACTTGCCCGTTATATCGTGTTTGAAGCGTTTGAGCCACTAATGTTTGCGATGATTTTTCTATTACCAGTAGCATCATTAGCTATTTTTATAATAAGTAAACGACTTGCTAACAAAGAGCATTCTTTTCAACCAAAAGACATTGAAGAGTGGTCATTTTACAATATACAAAAGTCGTTAATGATTAAAAAACCACTGTTTAAAGGGCAAGAGAAAAGAGGGTATGTAAAACGTTACTTTCCACTAAAATGGCAATATGCATTAAGTGATATTTTTGGATTTAGCTGGTACTTATGCTTAGAAATTCAAATTGATTATGACATTTACACTGTCCATTGGTTTCGAGGAAAATGGTTTTCCCAACAGGATCAATGGGAAATTTATAAAAATAGAGAACAAATTGGTGAAGCGAGTACACTAATTAATTTGAAAAATACTACTAAATTAAAAGAAGCCATTCAGTTTAGCATTCGAGACAAAACGTATACGTCTTCAGCAACTACCGTAACATCAAACATTACACTTACTCATGATAATGAGACAGTTGGCACATTGAAGAGGAACCATATCTTTAGTAATGTAAACGTAATGGATGTCCATGAAGATCAGCCTGAATATATCGTTGCCCTACTTGTTCATTCATACTTCTTCAAAAATAAATGAAAATCTCGAATCTAAAAGAGAATATACATACGCCGTTTGCGGCGAGAAAAAACAACTAATAATAAATTTCAGTGGTTTATCATTCTAGAATTGGCAAATTAACATTTTCGAATATAAAGGGGGAATTTGATGGAGTGGTTAGTCCTGCTTGCAATTGTTATTTTGTTTATTCTTTTTTTACGTAAAAAACTCTCATTTACATATGGTTTATCTCCTAAAACAATCGAGACAAAACCACTAAAAGGGCTAAAAAAACTAAGTGAAAATCTGGAGCAATCCCTTAGTAAAAGTTACATGAAAAACGTAGAAGAGCGGGTAAAGAATGAAAAAAAGTTAAAAGAAAATGAATACAACTGGCGTCTACTCGATTTAAAACGCTACTTTATTTTGACATCTCTTTTGAAAGAATCGCCAATGTTTAGCGACAAAGTCGATGACCTGTGGCATGAAATGCTTATGTTTACCCGTGAGTATGATGATTTTTCAAAAAAATATGCGGGTAGTATTCTTCATCACAGTCCCAATGTAACAAAGACGCCTGATCCGGACTTGCGAGGATTTTTTGACTGGGTGTATGCTGAGCTATTTTTCATTAGAAAAGAGAACATCCATTTGTATAAGGGGTTTTTCAGACATCCTGTAAATCCAACTATCGTTGAGGAGTTTAAAACTTTATCAGAAAACGAACTGATAGATAAGTATTTTAAAAGTGATAGCAATTATTTTAGTACAATACTATCGCTGATCTCCTCTATGAAAAAAACAGCGAATGGCGTCAAAGATTATGAAAAACGTGTTGTACAAGAAAAGATGAGAAAAAGCAAAATACAGAAAAATTTTAACGCCATGCTTGTTCCTTTCTTATCTGTTTCTTATTTTCATTATGATGAATTCTCAAGCTACATGAAAGCAAGTACCGCTAGTTCCTCCAGCTGCACAAGTTGTGGTTCAGGAAGCTCCTGTAGTACTAGCACGTCCTGCAGCAGTTCCTGCTCAAGCTGCGGTGGGGGAAGTGATTAAGGAAAGATTCCAAATTTAATGTATTAGTTCTTTCCTGATTTTTTTAGGAATTATAGTATTCTATGTATTCCATCCCTATGATTCTTCAAAAAACATTAATTTATTTGTTTGAATAACGAACATTTTATTATATAATCAACTTATCGTTCGATATTTAATGACAAATAATCCCCGTATAATCCCGGTAATATGGTCTGGGAGTCTCTACAGAGTGGCCGTAAAACACTCTACTATGGACGGTACTACTTTTAATAGAACCGTTCAGTTTATACTGGACAGTTCTTTTTTGTAGTGAGAGAGCTTTTGGGGAAAAAGGAGAAGAAACATGGAAGATATACTAAAAGACATACTAGCAGCATTCAGTGTTGTGCTGAACGGTTTACCTCAAGGTTTACTTGCTCTTTCATTCGGATTTGCATCCGTGCCGACTGCACTTGCTTTTGTTGTTGGGGCGGTCGGGAATAGTTTGACAAGCAATGTAGCAGTGGTATCGTTTCAGGCAGAAACGATTGCTGTTGCTGGAACAATGGGAAAGGATATGCGAGAACGCCTTTCTTCCATTTTCTACGGTGCACTATTATTAGTTATTATTAGTTTGTTTGGATTAATGGAACAAATTGTTGGATGGATAGGTCCTGTCATAACAAATGCGATGATGGCGGGTGTTGGTTTCATGCTTGCGAAGGTTGCATGGGATATGGCAAAGAATGATCGAATTATTGGAGTGACCTCGTTTGCAAGTGCATTATTAACATATATCATTACGAAGGATTTAGTTTATACAATTACGATTTCGGTCATCCTTTCAAGTATTGTCTATAACTTTACAAAGAAAGAAAGCGAAGCAGTTACAAAAAACGTGATCGAAGATAAAATCAAATTGCAGAAATTTATTCTCAATCCGTCTGTCATTCGTGGAGCGTTAGCGCTTGTTTGTTTAAATATCGGTGCCAATATTGCATTTGGAAAAATCAATGGTGAAATTGCTGGTCAAGATGTAAATATTGATACCCTAACAATCATCAGTAGTTTAGCAGACATGGTTTCTGCCTTGTTTGGTGGAGGACCTGTCGAAGTGATCATTTCTGCTACTGCATCTGCTCCTCACGCCGTTTGGGCTGGTGTGCTTACGATGGCCATTATGGCAGGAATTTTATTCTTTAAACTTTTACCAAAAATTGGAAAATATGTACCGAGTGCGTCTATTGCTGGTTTCCTTTTTGTACTAGGTGCTATTGTTACACTACCTGGCAATGCCACTGCAGCCCTTACTGCTACAGAGCCAGGTTCTCCAATTGTTGCGGCAGTTACAATCATTGTTACAGCTATTTCAGACCCGTTCTTTGGATTATTAGCGGGAGTAATTATGGAATTTTTACTTGGAATCTTTGGAATCTAATCAAATAGGGGGGGAGTAAGATGGAAACTTATCAATTAACAGTGGCAGGTGTCAAAAGGGAGTTACCAATTCTTCCGATCTCAAACGAATTGAAAATCGCAAGTTTTGTTATTTTAGGAGATACCGAAATTGTTTCGGCAGCAGCACCTTTATTAGCTGATAAATTAACAGATGTTGATTACCTCGTAACGGCGGAAGCAAAAGGAATTCCACTAGTCTATGAATTATCAAAACAGTTACATATGAAGCAATACATTGTTGCCCGAAAAAGTGTAAAACCGTATATGGAAGAACCTTTAGTGAATCAAGTCGTATCAATAACCACACAAAAGGAACAATTGCTGTGCCTTGATGGAAAAGACGCAGAATTGCTAAAAGGGAAACGAGTTGCATTAATTGATGATGTGATCAGTACAGGAGAATCCATAAAAGCTTTAGAAGACCTCGTCACAATAGCAGGTGGAAATGTTGTTGCAAAAGCAGCAATCCTTGCTGAAGGTGACGCAGCAGAGCGAAAAGACATCCTATTTTTAGAAAAGTTACCAATTTTCATAGGACAGAGGGACAGTTCCGTCGTCCCACAAGAATAAGATTATACTAAATAAGTGCTTTACTCCTTCTGTTCAAGCCGTTAGTAAACAGGGAGTGAGGCACTTTTTTCTAAGTCGAATACTATCAAATCTATAACGCAAAATGATTTCTATTTGTCGAAATCAGTCTATGAAAAAAATTCCTTCCTTCTTTTTAAAAATAGAACTCCTTGAAAGTCCCAAGATAAAGGGATTTCTTGTAAAAAGTAGCTTAAAAATATAGTATGATTCCTCTGTTTCGTAAATATTTAGTGAATTGACAATATTCAAATTCATTGTTATGCTCTATTCGATGAAACGTTTCATTAATAAAAAATAGGAAGTATACCATGACTAAAAAGGTGACGATACGAGATGTTGCAGAGTTAGCTGGTGTGTCTATTGGTACTGCATCGAAAGTCATTAATCATACTGGTAACGTCCATATTGAACTGAAAAACAAAGTAAACGCAGCCATAAAAGCCCTAAACTACTCCCCAAACATGATAGCAAGAAGTTTGAAGTCATCCGTCTCAAAGACAATTGCTGTTCTTCTATCCAACATTACAAACCCCTTCCAGATGACTTTGGCCAAAGGTATTGAAGAAGTTATCTTTGAGAAAGACTATCTATTCATCATCAGCTCCACAAATGAAAATCCTGATATTGAGCGAAAAAATTTACAACTGTTTTACGAGCAACGTGTTGACGGAATCATTCTTTGTTCTACTGGTCAAGTTAACGAAGATATTCTTTTGTTAGTCGAAAGAAATATTCCAATTGTCCTTGTAGATCGGCCCATACCACATTTGCCTGTTAACATTGTGGCAGATGACAATTTTATCGGTATGGAAAAATTAGTTACATACCTCTATGAATTAGGGCATAAAGAAATAGGTGTCGTTCATGGAGATTTGAACACTGTTCACGGAAGCCTTAGGTACGAAGCCGTTTTGCAGTCACTACTTAAGTATGGCCTTACAACTGAACATCAGTTTTTTGGTGATTTTACATATGAAGGAGGTCAGCGAGCAGTAAAGTATTTTTTATCAAGTGCTACCATCCCAACAGCCATCATTTCTTCAAACAACAATATGACGGCAGGTGTACTAAAGGCGTGTCAAAATTACAAGATTACCATTCCAGATCAACTTACGGTTGTGTCATTTGGAGAGCTAGAGTATGAGTGGGATATCATCATTCCCAAAGTGACAGCCATTGTCCAATCTCCACGTGAAATTGGGAGAAGTGCTGCAAGTTTGCTATTAGAACAATTGAATAAAGAAGCTCAGCACCAAATCGTTCAACTTTTCATCGAACCTGAAATCAGTGTAGGTAACTCTTCTTCTCCTAAAATTTAACGAAGAAAAGGTGATATATATGAAGGCGCTTGTAAACTACGATTCTGGTAAAAACAAGGTTGAAATTAGAGAAGTACCCATTCCTAAAATAGGACCAAAAGACATTTTATTGAAAGTGGAAGCTGTAGGAGTCTGTGGAAGTGATTTGCATATGTACCATGATATCCAAGGCTTTGCTGTGCAACGACCTGTTATTTTAGGACATGAGTTTGCAGGAATCGTTGCAGAGGTAGGCTCTGAAGTAACCCAATTTAAAAAGGGAGATCGCGTTGTAAGTGAGACCCCTTCATATGTCTGTGAGAACTGTATTTACTGCAAATCAGGATTATATAATTTATGTCCAGATAGAAAAGGTTTTGGTGTTTTAGCAGATGGAGCAATGGCTCAGTATGTGAAAACACGAGAAGCCATCGTTCACCACGTACCAGATGGAATACCATTTGAAAAAGCTGCCTTAACGGAGCCTTCATGTGTTGCTTATAATGCAGTCGCCCATCATTCGAGAATCCGACCTGGAGATCATGTTGTGGTTTTTGGACCAGGGCCGATTGGATTAATGTGTATTCAGATTGCTAGACTGTTTGCGCCTGGAAAATTAACAGTCGTTGGTTTGGAAAAAGATGCAAACCGGTTAGAAGTAGCGAAACAATTTGGTGCAGATGAGGTACTTATTGCAGAGAAACAAGATGTTGTACGTGAAATAAACAACTATGGAGATGGTTTTGGCGCTGATTTAGTGCTTGATGCGGTTGGTGTTAGTCAAACATTAAAGCAAAGTATTGAAATTGTTCGACCAGCTGGGCAAATTACGAAGATCGGATGGGGACCTGATCCAGTTGGCTTTAGTCTTGATTCACTGATTCAAAAAGCTGCTAGACTGCAAGGTTCGTTTAGTCATACGTATCCAATGTGGGAAAAGGTATTGCTTTTAATGCAAAAAGGAGAAATTGACCCACTTCCAATGGCGAAGGTCTATTCCTTAGATGATTGGCAAAATGCGTTCGATGAAATGGATTCTTTAAAACACGCGAAATCTGTTATTGTGCCAAACTAAAACATAAAAAGGAGAAATCAATGAACGAAAACAATGTCAGGATTTCAGTTTTCCCAAAAGGGTATATCGATGATTTATCTAATGGAAAAATGGATGTGTTTGAATGGATTGAGCAAGCGGGAACACTGGGTGCAGATGGAATGGAAATGTATCCTACATTCTTACAATCTACTGAAAAATCTTATTTGGAGAAGGTGAAGGAGGCAGCTACTTCCGTTAATCTAGTGATTCCAATGATGTGCGCATCACCTGATTTTACCCATCCCGATCCAGCCTTTCGGGAAAAAGAAATGAGCAAGATGAAAGAAATGATTGATGCGATGGCCATTCTTGGGCCCGATGATTTTAGAAGTTGCCGGGTGTTATCTGGGCAAAGAAGACCAGAGGTATCAAGGGAAGAAGGAATAAAATGGACAATTGATTGTATTAATGAGCTACTTCCCTATGCAGAAAGTAAGCGTGTCTACCTTGTCATGGAAAACCATTACAAAGATGGTTTCTGGATTTATCCGGAATTTGCCCAGAAGTCGGATATCTATTTGGAAATCGTTGAAGGGATCTCATCTGATTGGTTTGGCGTTAACTTCGATCCATCAAATGCCGTTTTTGCAGGCGATGCCCCACTTGCGTTGTTGGAAAAAGTAAAGTCCCGATTAATCACGATGCATGCCAGTGATCGCTATTTAAAAGAGGGTTATTCAATGACAGATATTGAGAATCATTTGGTACAAGGATATTCAGAGGGATTAGCACATGGTGTCATCGGGAAGGGCATTATTGATTATGATGGTATTTTTCAGCTGTTAGCCGATATAAATTACACTGGCTGGATTTCAATCGAAGACGGGGTAAATGGTTTAGGGGAAATGAAGGAATCTGTCGATTTCTTGAAGAGGAAAGTAGACGAATATTTTTTAATCGGGTAATTGACGTAAGGACTATTAAATGTAAGCGCTTTACGTCTTCACCATATTAAGTATGAAAGGGGAAAAGCGAGTGAAAAAAATAAGGGGGCTAAGCTTTTTACTGATTTTCGGATTGATTATGGGCTTAATGGCTGCTTGTAGTAACAATGCTCCGGCTTCAGATGAGCCATCATCAGATACAAATGGTGATAAAAACAAAGACGTTGAATTAAGGATTATTGCTGCGAACCATCCATGGACAGATGCAATCGAACCATTAATTCCTCAATTTGAACAGGAGTCAGGCATTAAAGTAAAGCTAGAAAAATATTTTGAAGACCAATTAACTCAAAAGCTTACAACCGAGTTTACTTCAGGTTCTGATAGTATTGATGTGTTTATGATACGTCCACTGCAAGAAGGAAAACTCTTTAATCTCAATGGCTGGGTTGCTGATTTAACGAGTTATACAGGTGATTCAGACTGGGATTTAAGTGATTTTACAGAGTCATCCGTTAATTCGTTAAAAGACGGTGAAAAGATTTTTGGTATTCCAACCGTTACGGAACGTGAAATCCTATATTACCGAAAAGATATTTTTGAAGAAAATAATATTGAACCTCCTAAAACATTAGATGAACTCTATGAAATTGCAAAACAATTAAATGACCCTTCCAATGACTTTTACGGAATGGTATCACGCGGACAACGTGCTGCGGCGGTTACTCAATTCTCAAGCTATTTATATGGATTTGGCGGGGACTTTATCGTAGACGGAAAAGCGGCGATTGATACTCCAGAAGCCATTAAAGCATTTGAGTTCTACGGTAATTTACTGAAGGATGCAGGACCTCCGGGAGTGTTAAATATGAGTTGGCCGCAAGCTGCTGGTTTATTTGCACAAGGAAAAGCAGCTATGTATACAGATGCAGATAGTATTTATCCCAACTTGTTAGATCCTGAGAAATCGGTTGTAGGAGAAAAAGTAGGGTTTGCCGTATTCCCAGAAGGACCAGAAGGACAAACGCCATACAATGTTACTTCATGGGGCGTGGCGATGAATGCGAAATCAGAAAACAAAGATGCGGGATGGGAATTTATCAAGTGGGCAACAAGTAAAGAAATTGTAGCTGAGTTACAAAAGAAGAGTGTCCCTGGACCACGACAATCTGTTTGGGATTCACCAGAAGGAACAGAGGCGTTTCCTGAGGAGCTCGTTAAAGTCATTTCTGAATCGAATAAGATTGGTAAAGAATATGACCGTCCATTAGTTATAAAAGTAAATGAGGCAAGAGACATGATTGGGACGGTGATTGTAACTGGTATAGAAGGTGGGGATGTAGAAGCCGCAGCAAAAGAAGCCAACAAGCAGTTCCAACAATTACTTGATGACGAAAATTAAAAATTGAATGGGTGGAGCGGGTATTCATGAATGTATGAATACCCCTCTATCCTCTTTATAGCGATACATAGAAGGGGGATGACTATCATTCAACTTTGGATTGAAAAACATCTTAAGTATATTTTTACATTGCCTTCCGTACTTTTTGTACTCATTATGATTGTTTTTCCAGTTGGGTATACAGCCTATTTAAGCTTTTTTGACTGGAGCATGTCTAGTGTATCTCCACCAAAATGGGTCTTCTTAGACAATTTTAAGAAAATCTTTTTTGATGATCCACGGTTTTGGCCAGCATTTTTTAGAACGTTTTACTTTACAATTTTGGCAGTTGTTACTCAAACCGTATTGGGGGTAGCAATTGCGCTTTTATTCTTTAGAAACTTTAAAGGTAGTAATCTCGTAAAGACCTTATTTTTACTTCCTATGGTTTCAACACCGGTTGCAATCGGACTAGTATGGCTATTAATTTTCGAGCCATCTATTGGTTTTGCGAATCAATTCCTAGGTTACTTTGGTATTGATCCACAGTTATGGATTGCGTCACCAAAACAGGCATTGCCGGCAATTGCGATGGTAGACACATGGCAGTGGACACCCATGATTACGTTGATCACATTGGCTGGTCTTTCTCAATTACCAAATGAAAATTATGAAGCAGCCGCTGTTGATGGCGCCAATGCTTGGCAAATCTTTTGGAAAATTACATTACCTCTCATGGCTCCTACCATTTTCGCAGCCGTTCTTCTACGTTCAATTGATGCGGTGAAGCATTTTGATTTAATTTATGCCATGACACAAGGCGGACCGGGATACGCAACGGAAACCTTAAATATTTACGGCTTTGCCAATGGATTTCAGTATTTCAAGTTGGGATATACGAGCGCCATTTTAATGGTATTTTTTATGATTGTACTGATTATGAGTTGTTTAATCCTGATCTTCCGTAAGAAGACGGAGGTGACATTATGAAGCATAAACGGAGAATGGAACTTATCCGATATGTTTTAATCGCTTTTGTGAGTTTAATATTTTTATTCCCATTCGTGTGGATGATCATAGCTTCTCTTAAAAACCAGGCTCAAATCATGTCAACGAACTCCATTTTTATTTTTACACCTAGCCTTAAAAACTACACAGAAGTTTTTGCACAATATGATTTTATTAAGTTCATCATAAATAGTTTTATTGTGGCTTTTGCTTCAACAGTGTTTGGATTGGTTTTAGGATTACCAGCTGCATATGCGATTGCAAAATATAAACTTCATAAATTCGGCGTCATTATCTTAATTGCTAGAATCATTCCTGGTATTTCGTTTATGATTCCGTGGTTTATCATTTTCTCAAAACTGGGTTTAGTCGATACGTATACGGCATTGACATTAAGCCATATGTTAGTCGGATTGCCATTTATTATATGGATTATGATTTCTTCCTTTGAAGCTCTTCCGCAAGAACTGGAGGATTCGGCTCGAGTTGATGGCTGTACATTACAGGGTGCTTTTTTTAGGGTCTTACTTCCATTGGTTTCACCAGGAATTATCACAGCTTCTATGATGTCTTTTATCCTATCTTGGAATAACTTTATGTTTGCTTTAGTACTTGCTGGGGATGACACGAAGACATTACCAATTGCCGTATTTAACTTCATCTCTTATTCAGAAATAAACTGGGGAGCTCTTATGGCAGCAGCTGTTATCATAACGCTACCAATCTTGATTATTTCATTGCTTTTACAACGATATATTGTAAGTGGTATAACTTCAGGAGCAGTAAAAGGATAAGCGTCATCATGAAAGGATGGTCGATGTGCTGATCGATTTAAATGGGATGGTCGGAATCGTTACGGGAGTTGGGAAAGGGATTGGGAAAGAAATCATTTTGACCCTAGCAAGAGAAGGGGTTAAAACAGTAGGAATTGATGTATATCAAGGTGATCTTGACCAACTAGCACTAGAATTTAAAGAACAAGGATTAGAGGGTTTGTTTTTTGACTGTGATGTAAGTGATAGTGCTAGGATCTCTGAAGTTATTAATGAGACGATGCAAAAGTATGGCAGGATTGACCTTTTGGTTAACAATGCAGGTGTTGCCGGGAATGGAGAAGTTGAAACATTAGCTGAGGAGGTTTGGGATTACTGCCATGATGTCAATCTAAAAGGAATATACCTGATGTGTAAAGAAGTCATTCCCATCATGAAAAAGCAACAATTCGGTCGGATTATCAATTCTGCGTCTTTTGCAGCGATTATTCCGAGTATTGGCAGTGCCGCATACGCATCCTCTAAGGCTGGAGTAAAACAATTTTCACGAGTTCTTGCTGGAGAGTTAGGGCCTTGGAATATAACGGTTAACAGCTATGCCGCTGGAATGATTCCAACAACTCTCAATCACTTTTCTGAATTGCCTCAAGAACAACAAGACCGGTTACTAGACAGCTTAACATTAAGAAGATGGGGTGAGAAAAAAGACATCGCACAACTCATCTGTTTCTTAGCATCTGATTTAGCAGGGTATATAACCGGTACGCTAATTGATGTGAGTGGAGGAAAATTTGCCACACAGTTTCCTAAGGTAGCTTATGAGTAAAATGTTTTTCTATAATTCTACGATTTATTAAAGAAATTATTAGAGGGGCTTGAAAATGAAACCCATTGTGCAGATTTCATTAGATTTAACGAATATTGATGAGGCTTTGAAAATGGCCGAAATCGCTATAGAGGCAGGGGTTGATTGGATTGAAGCGGGAACGCCATTGCTACTTGCAGAAGGTTTACATGCCGTAAGAAAACTACGGGAGAAATTCCCTGACAAACCGATTGTCGCTGATTTAAAAACGATGGATGGTGGCTATTTAGAAGTAGAAATGATGGCTAGGGCAGGAGCTACCCATGTAGTTGTCATGGGTGTTGCCCATCCAGCGACCATACGAGCAGTTGTAAGAGCAGCAAGGGATTATGGTGTAGAAGTGATGGGGGATATTATGGCCTCATCAGACAAAGTATCATGTGCGAAGATGCTTGAGGAAAATGGTGTTGACTACATTATTGTTCATACAGGCTTTGATGAAAGGGGAGAGGATCCAGAACGCTCACCATTTGATTGCTTAGAAGATGTGATATCCGCAGTCTCCATTCCAGTTCAGGCTGTTGGTGGATTATCGATTGAACAAGCTGCTCAAATGCCAAAGTATGGCGCACCATTGGTGGTAATAGGAGCTCCGTTAGTCATTGATAATCAGGAATTTCGGCCAAGTACGGGTCAAGAACAGCTTAAAGAAACATTAACTAAGTTTGTGAAAAGAGTAAAAGGCCAATAGTATCACGACCCATTTTTTTGACATCGAAATTCATCAGTAGTCTAGTTTTCTAGGCTATTTTTTTTGTGGACCCTATCCAGCCTTCGCCTTTCCCTTTCTTTTTTTATAGGAATAAACAAATATCTCAATTAGAACGGTCAGTATAAAGGTTAAAAAAACAATCATTTCAGCTGGATCCATGACACGAAACGGACTTGTTGCATTTCGGAAAGCTGTTTGTAGTTCGAATCCTTGCAGATAATCAAGCCAAAACGAGAAGCTCATTAGACACACCATCATCAATAAGGTAATCCCGATAATCTTCATTTTTCTCACACCTTTTTTCAATTTATTATTCCCCTTCTAAAACGCTTATATGACAACGTATAAATATTCATCTACTGGGCAGAACAGTTAGTAAATAGAATAGAAAGGTTTAACAAAAATGCCTGGTTTTTTCAAGAATAAACGTAAAAATAGTAGCACATCTAACGAAAACCAACAGCAATTACCAACAAAGCAGAATTTTCCGGATTCCATTGATGTACTATTATCTAATAATCTCAATGTGATTCGTAACAAAACAGGCAATAGTTTTGATGTGATTGTTCGAAAAGTTAACATCGGTTTACAACCCAAGATTCAAACCGCAATCGTCTATATAGATGGGCTTGTCGATAGTCAGTCCATAAAAGATTTTTTAATCGAATCCATCATGAAAAGTCCCGATTTGCAGGAAAAGTTGATTCAACAAGATCCATTAGAGGTAATTGAAGATGAGGCTTTGCCATTTGGGAGTATCAGAGAAGCAAGTGATTGGGATCAACTCTTTTCTGCGTTAATGAATGGAGAAACAATCATTCTTGTAGATGGAAAAACAAAGGTACTCGTTGTTGATACAAGAGGCGGCGAAAGACGATCGATTGAGGAACCAAGTAGTCAGGTGACGGTGCGTGGTCCGCGGGATGGATTTACAGAGTCGATTATCACGAATACCTCATTGGTGCGCCGGCGTATCAAGGATCCGAATTTATGGGTGGAATCAAGAAAGTTGGGCAATGTGACGAATACAGACGTTGCCATTATGTATATAAATGGAATTGCAAACGAGAAAATTGTCGAAGAGGTCCGCAGACGGATTGATCAAATTGATATTGATAGTGTTCTTGAATCAGGTTATATTGAACAGTTAATAGAGGATCAAACATTTACTTCCTTCCCGACACTTTATCATACAGAAAGACCGGATACAGTTTCGGGGAATCTTCTTGAGGGGAGAGTTGCCATCTTTGTAGATGGGACTCCTTTTGTATTAATTGCCCCAGCTGTCTTTATTCAATTTTTTCAGTCAGTTGAGGATTATTATGCGCGATTTGATATTGCGACGGCACTACGTTTTTTAAGGCTTTTGATATTTTCAATATCGATTATCGCACCTGCAGCCTATATTGCCGCAACCACGTTTCATCAGGAAATGATCCCGACGCAGTTATTAATTGCTGTAGCGGCACAGAGGGAAGCCGTACCTTTTCCGGCATTTGTAGAAGCTCTCATTATGGAAGTCACATTTGAAATATTACGTGAAGCTGGAATTCGAATGCCGCGGGCAGTAGGCTCAGCCATTTCTATTGTTGGAGCCCTTGTAATTGGACAAGCAGCCGTTCAGGCAGGAATTGTTTCACCAGCCATGACGATTGTAGTGGCTATGACTGCAATCGCTAGTTTCGCAACTCCATCTTTTGCGATGGCGATTGCTGCCCGATTGGTTCGTTTTTTATTTATGATTGCTGCTGCCACATTTGGTTTTTATGGAATCATTCTTGGAATTATCATGCTTACGGTCCATCTAAGTGGCCTGCGTTCATTTGGTGTTCCTTATATGACACCAATGGCCCCATTTATTTTTACGGAGAACGCGGATACGTTTTTCCGGTTACCGTTATGGGTCTCAAAGAAACGACCGAAATTAATCAGTGAAGGTAATAGAGTTCGTGTAGGGAAGGACCAGAGACCTCAGCCACCTGTAGGACGTGGCATGCTTAAGTCTTCGGAAGAAAAAGGTGACCAAGATGAATAAAGGTTTTGTACTTGTCATTCTATTCCTTACACTGATCCTCCTTTCGGGTTGTTGGAGCAAAAAGGAGCTTACCGACATTGCGATTATTTCTGCTTTCGGTATCGATAAAAATGAAAAGGGACAGTATGTAGGTACGATTCAGGTGATTAATCCCGGAAATGTTACAGGTGGTCAGCAAGATGGTGGCTCTAGTTTTGGCCCACCCGTTAATGTATATACTGAGACTGGAAATAACCTTACTGAAGTAAGTAGGAAGTTTTCCACTAGCATATCGCGAAGGCTTTATTATGCCCATACAAATTTAGTAGTTATTGGAGAGCGATTAGCAAGAGAAGACGGGATACTCCATCTTTTTGATGCCATGGATCGTGACCCTGAATTTCGAATCACATCGGAAGTAATCATTGCTCAAGATATGGAGGCAAAAGATATTGTAAGTGCATTAACTCCAATCGATAAAATACCATCCAATAAAATAATTAAGACATTAAAGTCAACCGAAAAAAACTGGGGGACACATCTGAGATCAAATATGAAAGATGTACTTAATAACCTAGTATCAGAAGGGAAAGAACCTATATTAACAGGGTTTCGTTTAAACGGAGAAATCGATCAGGCCAAGAAAATGTCAAATATTGAGGAAACGACTCCAAAAGCGGTTCTTGAAGCTGACGGGATTGCTCTTTTTAGAGATGGAAAGTTGGTCGATTGGATACAAGGCAATACGGCAAGAGGAACGTTATGGATTTTGGATAAAATTGAAAAAACAGATGTGAATATTGATTGGCAAGGAAATGAAGATGCTATTGCTTACGAAGTGATTCGTCAAAAAACCAATATTCTGCCTATCATTCAAAAAAATCAACCCATGATTACCGTAGACGTTAGTGTTGAAGGCGATATAGGTGAAGTAGAAGTACCGATTGACTTAACAGACCCACTTCTATTAGTAAAAATCGAAAAAGAAGCCGAAAAGGAAATCAAGAAAGAAATTCAAGAAGCCATTAAACAAGCCAAAAAAAATAAATCAGACGTTTTTGGCTTAGGTGAGGCGGTCCAACGTGCCGATCCGAACTTGTGGAATAAGCTAAAGTCTGAATGGAATTCAGTGTATTTTCCAGAATTAATCGTGGATGTGAAGGTAGAGGCATTTGTGCGCCGGTCGGGGCTGCGTACGAAATCTTTCCTTACTGAAATGGAGGAAGATCGTAAATCGAAATAAGGAGCATGTAACATGGAGAAGGCAAAAATCAGTTCGTATCAGCTATTTGTACTTGTCTTACTGTTTGAATTAGGAAGTGCATTACTTTTGCCACTTGCAATGGATGCTAAGCAGGATGCCTGGATTGCCGTTCTCCTTGGAATGATCGGTGGAATGTTGCTCTTTATTATCTTTTTCCGACTCTATCAATACTACCCCGATAAATTACCAACCATGTATGCGCAGATTATTGTAGGGAAACCAATCGGGAAGGTACTAGCATTTTTATATGTCCTGTATTTTGCTTATCTCTCAGCCAGAGTATTACGCGATTTTGGTGTGATGCTGGTGACATTTGCCTATCCTGAGACTCCTTTATTTATTGTCAATTCACTCTTAATTATCGTGGTTGTATACGCGGTTCGAAAAGGAATCGAAGTATTAGGGAGAACAGGGGAACTGCTTTTTAGCATCATGTATCTACTTGCGGTAACGGGATTTATCCTTGTAGTGGTTTCTGGTCTGATTGATGTAAGCAATCTAAAGCCAGTATTAGGCGGAGGCATTACCCCTGTTTTAAAAGCAGCATTTACCCAAGTCCTGTATTTTCCGTTTGGAGAAACAATCGTTTTTGGGATGATTTTTCCATATTTGAATCATTCACGTAAAGCAAAGATTGCCGGTTTATGTGCGATTGGTTTAAGTGGAATCAATCTAGCGCTTGTCATGTTGATGAACATTAGTGTCCTTGGTGTTAACCTTACATCTCGTGCACCATTCCCACTCCTGGCAACCATTCAAATGATCCAAGTTGCAGAGTTTATCGAACGTCTCGATATCTTCTTTATGTTAGCTTTAATTATTGGGGGATTCTTTAAAATTGGGATCTTTTTTTATGCGGTTGTTACGGGGGTTGCCAATTTGTTCTCAATTGATAGTCATACACGTTTATGTTATCCGATGGCACTTGTTGTTTTACTCTTATCCATTACGATGGCGAGTAGTTTCGCTGAACATTTACAGGAGGGCTATAAGTTTGTTCCTGTGTTTCTTCACGTACCATTTCAAGTCATCATACCGGTAACACTCCTTGTGATTGCGATGATAAGAAGAAGGAGAGCATAGGGGAAGCTCGAATCCATTCGGCCTATAAAAAAATCTTCCAAAACGGAAGATTTTTTATTTTAAATTCGGATAACCTTGCTGGCGTAATGCCTCGTATACTAGTATTGCTGCAGTACTCGAAAGATTGAGTGAACGAACATGATTGTTCATAGGGATTCTCAAGAAGTGGTTTTTATTTTTTTCTAGTAAATCTTTTGGTAAACCCGTTGTTTCTTTTCCAAACATAAAATAATGATCCTTCGATTCATCACTGAAATCAAAGCCTGTATGTGTTTTTTCACCAAACGTCTCAATAAAATAAAATTCGCCTTGATTTTTAGAAAAGAAGTCTTCCAATGAGTCATAATATGTGATGTTCACATCATCCCAAAAATCGATGCCTGCTTTTTTTAACATCTCCGGATCTGTTGAAAAGCCGAGTGGTCGGATTAAATGCAAGGCTGAACCCGTTGCTACACAAGTAAGTGCAATATTTCCAGTATTAGCTGGAATATCTGGTTGATAAAGTACAACATGAATCGCCAATAATGGTCACCTCTAACCTCTATTTTACCCTTTGAATTATAGCACATAAGTCATCAAAGGATATTTTTTATACATAACGTAATTAAGCCACTGGGTAAAATGAGTGGCTTAACAATGTCATATATACAATGGCATGCTCGTGATCTATTTCTTTAATAAGGTAGCCGTTGTTCTGTTAAATTATATTTTTTGAGTTTGCGATATAAGGTGGATCTTGCTATATTGATTTCTTTTGCGACCGCAGATATATTCCAACCTGTTTGGATTAAGAGTGTTTTAATTTGCTGCATTTCTGCTTGTTCGATTACAGACAGGTTTGAAACCTCAGTAACGTTAAGAGATTGTTTGGTTTTTAACTCTGCTAAATAATCTGGTAGGTGACTTTTGTTAATTTCCGTTGAGTTGCTGAAGATGACTGCATGTTCAATAGCGTTCCTTAATTCCCTTATATTTCCTGACCAATCATAGGTCAAGAAGAAATTTTTGGTTTTCTCGGTTAAACGAAATGGTAAATCTTTATGATAGACTTTTGCAAATAGTCTTAAGTAATAATTACTGATCGGTATAATATCTTCTTTTCTTTTTCGTAACGGGGGGATCGTAAGTGAAATTACATTTAACCTAAAAAACAGGTCCTTTCTAAACAGTCCTTCTTCAATCATAGCCTCCAGGTTTCGGTTTGTGGCAGCGATTACTTTAACATCAACTTTAACGGTCCTTGAGGAACCTAATCTCGTAAACTCCCTTTCCTGAAGGACTCTTAGTAAATGAACCTGTAAATCAAGCGGCATTTCTCCTATTTCATCTAAAAAGATTGTCCCTCCGTTCGCTTCTTCAAACTTACCTTTTTTTCCGTCCTTTTTACCACCGGTAAATGTACCGCTCTCATAACCGAAAAGCTCACTACTAATTAATTCTTTCTGTATTGCCCCACAATTTATGGCAATAAAAGGTTTATCCTTTCTTGAACTTACTTCATGAATATACCTTGCAATCACCTCTTTTCCCGTACCTGTTTCGCCGGTTAATAGGATAGGGGTGTTGATTGAAGCAATTTGCCGGCATTTTTGTAAAATCAGTTTCATTTCAGCGGATTCACCGACTAAATTGTGATTCTGTGAATTGGTTGAAACAATTGATGAAGAATTGTTTCTAGTTTTGAAAATAGAAACATAACCTATTTCTTCATTATTAAATATGATCGGTTCTATGTTGATGAATTGATAGCCTTCTGATTGATCCATGAAATGAAATGGGGCTTGTAAAAAGTTATTTATTTTTTGCCTGTTTTCAAGTACCATGCCTTTTTTCAAATGAAGGGCATTTAGTAATTGCTCGTCACCATTCACAATCACGTATTCATTACTAAAGACTAGAACCGGGTTATCACCCCATTTAGAGGTGTATTGACGATAATATTCATCCACTTGATGATATTTCTTCTGATACATAAAAAGAAGTTGTTGTTCGATCATTTGTGCAAGGGAGACAGCTAATCCAAGGGTATGTGGTTGTGTGCTGGGCCAAAGACCGGTAAAATCAATCGCTCCTATGACATGCTTGGTGTACGGATGAAATATAGGGGAGGATGAACAGGTCATTTGATGAAAGCCCTCACAAAAATGTTCAGCAGAAAAAACCTGAATGGGCTTTTTGGAAACGATACTCGTCCCAATTGCATTGGTTCCTGCTGCGGTCTCACTCCAATCCATTCCAGGAGAAAAATTTACTTTCTCTGTTTTTCGGATAATATCTGGTTCCCCTTTTAAATAAATCATTTTTCCATTTTCATCATTAAGTGTAATTAAGTAACCGGTTCCAATTAATTTATCAAAAATAGTATCAATAATCGGTTTGGCCGCGTGATATAGGTCGGATTCTATTAGGAGTTGTTCTAATTCGAATGAGGTAAGTGCAGTTCTAGCTTGTTTTTGTTCTGGATTTAAACCAATTGATTGACATCGACTCCAGGAGTTAAGGATTTCACGGCGAACAATAGTGTCTAGATTTTCACTATCTGAAGGATTGGTTAAAAACAGTTCCCATTTCTGTTTTAATTCACCTACCTTATTGTGCAAGTCCACTGTAGAAAAAATAGAGAGAAAAGGGTTTGGCAACTTCAGTAACCTCCTCAACATAAATATTTCACGAAAAGAGTTCGTATAAGAGGATGAAAGCAGTATCTGCAGTAGTACGTATGTATTATTGAAATTTCAGTATATTAAAAATACTAACCGATTTTACTCTGTAATTCAATAGTCTGTTTCAAGAAAACATTGTGTATCGCTACAGGTGTAGTGAAATGCTACAGTTCGATTTGTTTTTTTCCTTTATTGCTATGTCTGATAGTAGGTTTTGTGTTGGCACACTACTTGCAAATAATAAGGTAACAGCAACAAGCCATACATATGGAAACATGAAATGCTGTTAAAAATTTTGGATTTATTGAAAGGAGAGAGTTTTATTTGGCCAAATCTCAAATTCTTGCCATTGATGCCGGCGGTACAATGACAGACACGTTCATTATTGATGAAAAAGGGGATTTTGTCGTAGGGAAGGCACAAACGACTCCATTAGATGAACATATTGGACTATTAAACTCAGCTAAAGATGCTTTGAGTCAATGGGATGCTAAAATCGAAGAGGAATTTCCAAATTTACTTGCTGGTGTTTATTCCGGTACTGCCATGCTCAACCGACTCGTATCAAGGGTAGGGCGTCGTGTAGGATTAGTTGTAAATAAAGGGATGGAGGATAACCATCGAATGGGCCGTGGGCTACAGTCTTTCCTGGGCTACTCTTATTCTGACCGAATCCATGTAAATACTCACCACTTTGATCCGCCTCTTGTACCACGTAAATGGACAGTTGGTGTAACGGAGCGTGTGGACTTATTTGGGAACGTTGTCATTCCACTTTACGAGCATGATATTGAACCAGCTATTCAAAAACTGATTGAGGAGGACGTAGAAGCGATTGTTATCAGCTTGCTACATTCCTATAAATACCCTGCCCATGAACGAAAAGTTCGCGATATCGCTGAGCAAATTATCAAAAAAACGAATAAGGATATCCAAGTTTTTGCAACAGTTGATTATTATCCGGTCAGAAAGGAATCACATCGTACAAATACAACGATTGTTGAAGCCTATGCCGCAGAGCCGTCTCGTAAAACATTAGAAAATATCGATACTGCATTAAGGCAAGCAGGTACAGATTTTGACCTGCGCATTATGGCGAGTCACGGTGGTACGATCAGTATAAAAGCAAATGAATTAGCTAGAACCTGTGTTTCTGGACCAATCGGGGGAATGGTTGGAGCTAAATATCTAGCAGAACAGCTTGGCTTGAAAAATGTCGCCTGTTCTGATATTGGCGGAACAAGTTTCGACATTGGCCTGATTACACAGGGAGAATTAGCTATTAATGCAAGTCCTGACATGGCTCGTCTTGTCCTTTCATTGCCGCTCGTTTCCATGGATACAACGGGTGCAGGTACAGGCAGCTTTGTTCGAATCGATCCAAACTACGGAAATATTACATTAGGACCAGATAGTGCGGGTTCACGTGTTGGTGTTTGTAACCCTCATGGAGGCCTTGACACTGTAACCGTTTCTGACTGTCACGTTGTTCTTGGTCTGATTAATCCAGATAATTTTATTGGCGGAGTGATTAAGCTTTCAAGAGAAAAAGCCTATGAAGCGGTTAAAACGCAAATAGCGGACCCGCTTGGGTTAACTGTTGAAGATGCAGCTTACGGGGTCATTGAATTATTAGAATCACAGCTTCGTAACTACCTAGAATCTATGATTTTAGGAAAAGGGTATTCTCCATCTCAATACGTTTGCTTCTCGTACGGCGGTGGTGGTCCGTTACACACAGCTGGCTATACGAAGGGGTTAGGCTTTGAAGATGTATTGATCCCAGCTTGGGCAGCGGGGTTCTCAGCATTTGGATGTGGTGCAGCAGATTTTGAATATCGATATGATAAAACATTAGATCTTAACGTCGCTGAACATCCAGAGGACTCTGACATCATACTTGCCGGGCAAGAGTTACAAGCAGCATGGGATGAACTTAAAAATAAAGTGACTGAGGAATTCAAGAAAAATGATTATTCACCTGAAGAAGTTGATTTCAAACTGCTTTACCGAATGCAATATCAGGGACAATTGAATGACCTTGAAATTGAGGCGCCAATTTCGTCCTTTAAATCGATTGATGATTGGGAGACGCTCATTCAGACATTCGAAGAGACCTATTCACGTGTTTATGCAAAATCTGCCCTTTCTCCGGAGCTTGGTTATTCGATAACAGGTGCAATTGTTCGTGGAGTTGTTGAGGTGGCAAAACCACAAATCCCACAAGAACCATTAGTTGGTGAAACACCGCCTAAGGATGCGTTTTTAGGATATCGCGAAATTTATTGGGATGGTGAATTTTTACAAGCAAGTATTTATGAAATGGAGAAATTACTTCCTGGTAACAAGATTAAAGCATTTTCTATTCTCGAATCAACAGCTACTACCTTAGTTGTTCCGCCCGGATTTGAGGCGTATCTTGATGAAAATCGAATCTTCCATTTAAACGAGGTCAAGTAATAGATTCATATTTTATTAAAATCTGAAGGGGGTACCAAATTTGGCGAAAACGATTACGGACGTTCAACAAGTGAATAAGCCGATTGGCTGGGATGGAAAAACGCTAAAACAAATGCGAAAAGAAATGGACGAAATTAGTAAGGAAACGGGCTATTATGCTGGCTTAAGGACGCTACCATTTAAGGAAACGGATCCCATTCGTTTTGAAAAAATCTATTCCAAGCTCCGCGGCGGAGTGGTTCATGCCAGGGAAACCGCAAAGAAGGTTGCTGCGTCGCCAATTGTTGAACAAGAAGGTGAATTGTGCTTTAGTTTATACACGCCTGAAGCTGATTCAATTGTTACATCAACTGGGATTATTATTCATGTAGGTACAATGGGTGCTGCGATTAAATTTATGATTGAAAATGATTATGAAGATAACCCAGGTATTGCTGATAAAGATATTTTCTGTAATAACGATAATCATGTAGGAAATGTTCATACATGTGATGTCCATACATTGGTACCAATTTTCTGGGAAGGCGAAGTAATAGGCTGGGTCGGCGGTGTAACTCACGTAATTGATACTGGGGCATCTGCACCTGGAAGTATGCCGATGGGTCCAGTCCAACGTTATGATGATGGCTATCAAGTCACATGTCGAAAAATTGGCCAAAATGACAAGTTATCAAAAGACTGGATACTCGAAAGTACAAGATCAGTCCGTGCCGTAAAATACTGGACACTTGATGAAAAAACAAGGATCGCAGGATGTCATATGATACGTGACCTTGTCTTAGATGTAATCAAAGAAGAGGGCGTTGACGCTTATAAACAATTTATCCGTGAAATTATTGAGGACGGACGCCGAGGTTTTGTTAATCAGGTAAAGACCATGTTAATTCCAGGAAAATATCGTCAAGCTTCATTTGTAGACGTACCTTTTAAGGATTTGGATCTTCCTTCATTTGCAAAGTTGAATTCGATCATTCATACGCCTTCTGAAATCACTGTTCATAAAGATGCTAAGCTTGAAATTGATTTTGAAGGAGCCAACCGTTGGGGATGGCATCCGTTCAACGCAACACCTGTTTCGATTACGAGCGGAATCTGGGTCATGCTGTCACAAACCCTTGTTCCAAATGACCGAATTAACGATGGTGCTTATTATGCAAGTAAATTTGGGATGCCGTACGGATCATGGTTTAACCCAGATGACATTCGAACTGCCCATTCTAATACATGGCATGCATTAGTTGCAGCATGGTCTCCGCTATGGCGCGGACTGAGCCGATCCTATTTTGGGCGAGGGTATTTAGAAGAAGTGAACGCAGGTAATGCCCATACTTCTAACTGGTTAATGGGTGGAGGATATGATCAATACGGTCAATTATCCGCAATGAATAGCTTTGAAACCTCATCTTGTGGAGTTGGAGCAAGTGCAATTCAAGATGGAATCAGTCACTCCGCCGCACTTTGGAATCCAGAGGGTGACATGGGGGATATGGAAATTTGGGAATTGCTGGAACCGCTCATCTTCCTAGGAAGACAAATCTTACCTGGATCAGGCGGATCTGGTAAATATCGAGGCGGGAACGGCTGGCAGTCACTTCGCTTAGGTTGGGGAGCTCAAGAATGGGCAATGTTCGTTGCTGGTGCAGGTGTTATGGCAACAGACTGTGGGCTAATGGGTGGATATCCAGCATCTGCGGGGTACAGGTTCCAGGCGAATAAAACAAATATAAAAGAGAGAATTGAAAAAGGGCTACCAATTCCATTAGGTGGAGATGTGGATCCAGATAATCCAACTTATGAACAAAATATGGAAGCTGAAGTTATTCACCGTGACAGACAAGCGGTTTCTACACAAGAGCAATTTGGCGATTACGATGTGATCTTGAACTACCTTCGTGGGGGCCCAGGGTTTGGTGATCCGCTTGAGAGAAATCCGAAAGAGGTTGAAAATGACCTGAATGAAAAATACATTCTGCTTCGCTATGCAGAAAAAGTGTATGGATGTGTCTTCACAGAAGAAAAGGGTGTATATTCAGTTGATTTAAAAGCAACTGAACAACGACGAAAAGAAATCCGAAAAGAACGTTTAGAGCGCAGTGCTCCGACTAAAGAGTGGATGGTAGGCGAAAGAACAAAGATACTCAATCAAGACGCCGCTGTTCAAGTAAAACATATGTACGCTCAAAGCTTTGCTTTAAGTGAAAAGTTCACCGATGAATTTAAGGACTTCTGGAATATTCCTGAAGAATGGATGATCTATGAAGATGATCTTGGAGTGCCTACAATGGGAGCACATATCAACCGTTTTAAGCAAAAGAAGAAAAAATAAGAAAAAGAGGTGAATCACGTGGCAAAGTATGATAAGAAAAGAATTGGTGAATTGATTGATGGAACTTTAGAGTTTTATCAAGTTAAAGAAATGATGTCGAGCCATAAAGATCCTGAGCGTTTTGATATTTACCGAGAAGTTTTACAGGACCGCGTAAGTTGGGATGATCCAATCCTGCTTCCATATGGATTACATTTATATATTGTACAAAAAGCCAATGGCGATCGTATTGTCAAATGCGACTGCGGCCACGAATTCTGTGATTATAAGGAAAATTGGAAGCTGCATGCACGGATTTTTGTTCGTGATACCGTAGAGAAAATGAATGAAATTTATCCTAAATTGATGTCTCCAGATCCAGAGTGGCAAGTTATTCGTGAATTTTACTGCCCTGGATGTGCAACCCAGCTTGAGGTGGAAGCAGTCCCACCTTGGTATCCGATTATCCTTGATTTTGAACCAGATATTGATACCTTCTATAACGAGTGGATTAAGAAACCACTACCAAAGGCAAAAGTTTAATCGATAAAAAGCGCAATTTAAGGAACACAAAACAACGCTCAGGTCATTCTGAGCGTTGTTGATGTTTTGCAGTGGATTAAAAAAGAGGTCTTAGTTAAATAAATCGGAAAAGGATCTTACATTTTCTTCCCGTGAATTTTTATGAACAAACACGCTCGTAATAGAGCCCAAAAGAGCACTTCCAACTATATCGGATGGATAATGACTTCCAACCCAAATTCGGGAGATACCAGTCAGTACTGCCAATCCACACATGATTGAGCCTAAAACACGATTAAAAAATAAAATCGATGTCGAAACTGCAAAAACGAGTAGGGTATGTTTGCTTGGAAATGAAGAATCCATCTTTGAAGGAATTAAGATTCCAACACGACTTTTCATAAAAGGTCGGGGCTTTGAAATAAATAACTTAAGGAAGATATTTAGGATTAGTGTAATAAAGGCAGAAATGACAGCATTATTCGTCATTTGTCTATATGGGTGCTTTTTAAACCACATCACAATCAAAAACAAGAAATATACATAACGGACCTTGTTTGAAACAAGTATCATGAAATGGTCTATTAATGAAGATCGACCAGTCAATTGATTTATCGCCCGAAAAATTTTTACATCCATAAGGATCACCTCTGAAGTTTTATCCCTATTATTTGATCTTATCCTTGAATCATGCACTCAAGAGTTTTTAATAATTTCCACATATATTGTTTGCTCTACTCCACACAATAAAATGAGGAGGGAAGAGTTATGAACTATATGCAACTACTGTCATCCGTACTTAGTAGCTTGAGTGGTAACAAATCACTGAACGTATTCAAACGAAAACGAAACAATAGAATGTGGATATGGATTTCTCTATTAGGAGTTACCATTCTTGGTTTATTTGGAAGTAGGAATAACCGTGTCAAGCAAGTAGTTCAAAATGGATTTCAGCAAGCCCAAAATTCGTTTCAAAATTCCACGAATTTAAAAAGAAATCCTTTTGATGTGAACTTCAAACTAGCAACAGAAATAGCAAAAGAAATTAAACCTGAATTTGAAACTAAAACTCAACCACAAAAGAATGAATAAATAAATCAAAATGGCTGGATCCAATATACCCAGCCATTTTTGACTAACCATCTAATTATGTATTTGTTGTTGAACCTGTTGGATAATTTGTTGCGCCTTTTCTAATTCGCTTTGTGCAAAATGACATGCCTCTGATTCAGGACTATTCGAGTTCACTTGTTTTAAATGATGATGGGCCGTATGAATAATATCTTGAGCTTCTTGCAATTTGCTTTTAAAGTTCATCTCAGCTCTTCCTTTCATTGAAATGTTCTCTTTTAGCATGTGCATGTTTTCAGTTATATACGCATCTCTTCTTCTATGGCATGAGAGACAAGCTCACTTATCAATCTTTTTTCTTGAACTTGCTTCCAGAACTCTTCTTACGGAGCTTAGACATCATATCATCTACTTTTTGCTGTTGTGAGATTGTTTCATCCTCGTTTATTGTAATGGAAGTGATGGCTTTATTTTCAATCGTAAGGTTCAAATAGGAACCAGCTTTTGAGCCATTTGGTAATTTACTGATTGGGATGATAAATTCTTTATTGATTTCTTCAACTAAAATTACTGCATGATGATTTTCTTCGATTCGATCTAAATAACCTCTCATGTTATCCTCCTACACAAGCTAGATTTTGTGTTTTAATATCTTCCATTCTTGACGGACCAATTCCTTTTATTCGTGTTAACTCGTCAATGGATGTAAACGGTCTTAAGTTAACCAGTTCCTTTGCACGCGCTGGCCCTAAATGAATAATTTCTTGTAGCTCTTCAACACTTGCAGTATTGATATTAATACATTTACCATTGTGTACTTGACTTTCTTTTTCTGGTTCATCTCTTGTAGAAGTTCCACCTCCTGTAGAAGGGGGAGTAATCGTACCGTCCTTTTTGGTCAACACCTTATAATTTTTGCCATCTGTTTTGACAAGAATCGTGCCGTGTATATCTGTTCCATATAGTGTAATATTGGAACCTTTAATTAAATCGACGACTTCTTTGTGTGGATGACCATAGCTGTTCTCTTTTCCAGCACTGTAGATTGCAATTTCTGGACTCACTTCTTTTAGAAAAGTAGGGTGAGTAGAAGTGCTTGAACCGTGATGACCTAGATGGAGGATATTAGCGTCTACATCAATACTGCCATTTATCATCCTCAATTCATCATTTCGACTTGCATCACCCGTGAAAATGAAGGAAACGTCTCCGTAGGTGAGCTTAAGCGAAATGGATTCTTCATTGTCATTTTCAGAAACAGAGATCGGATATAAAATTTCAATTTGGAGCGTGCCAACTTCAAATTCATCGCCACGTCTTGGCTCATAATAATGGACATTGTTTTGATCGATCGCTTGAAGTAACCTCTGAAACGTCTGGGATGTACTCGTATTCCCGGACAACCATACTTCTCCTACGTTAAACGTATTGATGACCTTATCAAGTTGACCAATATGATCTGCGTCAGGGTGTGTTCCAATTGCGATATCAATTTCTGAAATGTGTTGAGCTTGTAAGTAATGGATAACATCGTTTCTGTTCCAATTCCCTGCATCAATCAAGATGGTAAATTCTTCACCCTTATCAGTATACTGAAGTAGCGTTGAATCGGCTTGACCAACATCTATATAATGAACGGTAAGCTCTGATAGTGAATTTTGCGCTTTTTCTTGCTCTTCAGTAGGGGGTGGGGTGTCCTCAACAGGTTTCGTTTCTGTTTCTTCGGTGGTTTTTGTGATATTCTCGGTTTCGTTTTGCCTGGCTTGATTATCCTCTTGTGAACACCCACCGATTATCAAAAGCATAGCGACCAAATATATTGCAAAAATAGTTCGACTGAATGGATACATTGTTTTTCCCTCTTTTGGTGTTGTTTTAAACAAATGACTATTCGTTATGATTTCATTTAATGCCGATTGTATCAAATAAAATAAGAAGTGCGCTACTTAACTCACTTAAACATAAAAAAATGCCAGGACCGTAATGGTACCTGACACTTTTATAAATATTAGTTTTTATTCCATATTTTCAAGGATACCTTCGATAATAGTGGATGAGTTTGTTACCGCCATTTGTTTAAATTAGTTCGTTTGTACTGGTATATGTGTAAATGTTTCCACATCAAATAATCCTAAATCTGTTAATTTAAATGATGGTATAACCGGTAATGTAAGAAAGGAGAGGGTTAAAAATGGATTAAAATCACCGGTAAACCCTAGTTGACTTAATGACCGTTTTATTTGGTCAAGCTGCAAATTCACAGCTTGTGAGTCTTTATCCGACATAAGTCCTGCTATTGGAAGGGATAAAGAGGCAATGATTTGTTTGTTTTTGACAATCACTAAGCCACCATTCATGTCTTTGAGTGCCTGAATCGCCATCAAAATATCTGCATCATTGGTACCTGTAGCAACAATATTATGAGAATCATGGGCAATCGTTGTTGCAATCGCTCCATCTGTAAAACCAAATCCCTTTACGACTCCTAATCCGATATTACCTGTGTTTTTATGGCGCTCAACGACGACTAATTTTAGTTGGTCGTTTTTTATGGATGGCTGAAAATCATCGTTTTCCACTGATACTTTTTCCACTAGTTTGTTCGTGATCAATTGATTAGGAATGATCTCAATGATATTTGCTTTATTTCTTTTACCTAAAGAAATTTGAAGGTCTTTTTCATGTAGCCCAGACACATGAACAGTTGACAGTAACTGTGTATTTGGAACGTTTTTAGCAGGTGATTTTGCAACAAAACGACCATTCTGTGCAACAAGATTTCCAGATTTATAGACTTCTGTTATTTCAATCGTCTCTAGCTTGTCCAGTAACAGGAAATCAGCCTCAAAGCCTGGGGCAATTGCACCTTTATTTGTTAGACAATAGCATTCAGCAGCATTTAATGTTGCCATCTGGATGGCTTGGAGAGGGGAAATCCCTTCTTCAACCGCTAACCGGATATTATGGTCAATACTACCATCCTCAATCAAATCATCTAAATGCTTATCATCCGTACAAAATAGACAGCGACGTGCATTAGTTGGAGTGACGACCTTTATCAGTGTTTTTAAATCTTTTGCAACAGAACCTTCACGAATCAATAAATACATCCCGCGTCTTAATCGCTCTAGCGCATCCTGAGCCGTATTACATTCATGGTCGGTTTTAATACCAGCTGATCTGTAGATATCAATCGCATTTGTATCTACTCCTGCTAAGTGGCCATCCATTAATCCATTATGTTTGGCAGTCATGACAATTTTATCAATAATTGAATCTTCCGCGTTTTTAAGAGAAGGGTAGTCCATCACCTCAGCTAACCCAAGAACACGCGGATGGCTGTAAAAAGGTTCCAAGTCCTGAGCCATAAGGTCTGCTCCATTATTTTCAAATGGAGTAGCAGGTACACTTGAAGGTAGCATGAGAAAAACATCAAGCGGGAGATTCTCAGAGTCTTCAATCATAAACGATAATCCGTCACTACCTGAGACATTGCCAATTTCATGAGGATCCGTAATGACAGTTGTTACGCCATGAGGAAGGACCACTTTCGCAAATTCAAAAGGGGAAACCATGGAGGATTCAATATGCACATGCCCGTCAATAAAACCAGGACACACATAGCGATTCTTCGCATCTATGACTTTTTTACCTTCAAATTCTCCAATTCCAACAAACATACCATCTGAAATTGCGACGTCACCCTCAATGATTTCAAGGTTAAACACATCTATGATTTTCCCATTTTTAATGACGAGGTCCGCCGGGATTTGTTTACTGGAGACAGCTATACGTTTCTTTAACAGTTCTTTTTCCATTTTAATTCCTCCTCAATATAAAAATAAAAACCCCGGGTTTTTACCCAGGGTTTGACACAGAGAAGGAAATAGAGCTTTTTGCTACGTACACAAAAAGCCAAACTCTTCTCGTAGTCAAACCATTTACGGTAGTTTGGTAGAAACTTATGGACCATATTTCCAAGATTATACGAGTACATGTATGAAATTATTAGTTGATTTTATAGGTAAGAATGATGAGTGTCAATGGAATATAGAAATGTTTAAAAATTAGCATTAGTCTGATGTACACATTTAGTTTAGGATACATTGAGTTATAACTGGGACAAAATATTCATTTTCCTAATTTTTAGTATTTTACCTTGATAAAAGCATGTCCAATTAGTATAATGAAACAAACGTTCCCATACAGCACGGATAAGCTAACTAGGAAACTTTCAACCTAAGACTAGACAGAAGGGGAATGAAGGTAATTGTTTTGAAAACTAGATTTGAAGGAGGAGATTCATCTTGAAAAATCAGGTCAAATTATTACCGTATACCATTCAGTCAGTTGTGGGTCAGGCAAATGAAACACCAGAGGGAGTTCAATTGGTACAGGCACCTTCTTTATGGGAAGATAGCAGTCAGGGTGCAGGTGTTGTCATTGCAGTGATTGATACTGGTATTGACACGTCTCATCCCGATCTAAAGGATCGAATTATTGCTGGACGGAATTTTACAGATGATTATAATGGGGACCCTGAAGTATTTGAAGACAACAATGGCCATGGGACACATGTGTCAGGTACGATTGCGGCTAGTCTTAACAACGATGGAGTTGTAGGGGTTGCTCCAAAGGCTCAGATTTTAAGTTTAAAAGCTTTAACCGGAGAAGGGGCAGGTCAGTATGATTGGATCATCGATGCCATTCGCTATGCAATTGACTGGCAAGGACCTAACAATGAAAGAGTTCGTGTCATCTCTATGTCGCTAGGTGGGCCTCAAGATGTACCTGAAATGCATAAGGCCATTCAAGATGCAGTCCATCAAAACATATCTGTCGTTGTAGCAGCGGGGAATGAAGGAGATTCATTGGAGGATACATTTGAGTATGCTTACCCTGGTGCGTATAACGAAGTCATATCCGTAGGAGCTGTCAGTATGGATTTGCAGCTTGCACCATTTTCCAATACACATACAGAAATCGACCTTGTGGCTCCTGGGGTAGATGTCGTTTCCACGTATCCGGATAATCAATTTGCAAAACTAACAGGAACTTCCATGGCGGCTCCACATGTTGCAGGTGCAATTGCTTTACTTATCAATCTAAGTGAAAAAGAATTTGACCGAACACTGAGCGAAGCAGAAGTCTATGCCCAACTCATTAGACGAACCGTACCTCTCGGCAACAGAAAAAGCTCCGAAGGAAATGGATTTCTTCTCCTTGACGTTGTTGAAAGGCTACATGACATGATTCCTGCATCAAACATGAATGTTACTCCTTAGGAATAGTGACTTTCTGAACGGTTTAAAAAGAAACCAGGAAAGGAGAACTATATGAATTCCACTAAGGATAAAGGTAAAAATGAATTTCCTGATGTAGAGGCCGTTTTGTTAGAGTTAAGGTTTAACAAAAGGAGATTTGAGAGCGAAAAAGAGTATTATGACGTAGAACAAGACAAGCAGTTCATCAAAGATTATTATTGTACGATTAATTTTAATCTTGAGGATAAAAAAGAGTTGTATATACAACTCAGTCAGTTAATAACGAAAACACATGTAAATCAGTTAGCTTATAATGCTAAAACCCGGGACCTTCTTTATACACGGGTAGACCTACATGTGGACGGAACCTTGAAGAGCATCTATTCTGGAAAGGAAAAGGATCCTGAACAAGTCGTGAAAGAAGATTATGAATCTGACAGAAAAAGAAAAGAAGCTCATGAAGTGTTGCTAAAAAGAAACTTGAATAATGATGACTTTCAGCATGCAGTGGCTACTATTCATCAGGAAAATATGTTTAATTGCGAACATGTAGTCCCACAGTCATGGTTTCACGAGGATAATCCGATGAGAGGGGATCTGCATCATCTTTTTACATGTGAAAAAGATTGTAATTCAGCAAGATCCAATTATCCTTATTTTGATTTTGTTGATTATCCACCAAAAGTGGCAACGGAAGCAATTAGAGACCATTGCGGGAAATATGAAGAGGGGAAGTTTGAGCCTGAAAGTGGGAAGGGTGAGGTTGCAAGAGCAACATTGTACTTTTTGTTACGATATCCGGGAGAAATTAGTCGATATCATAAGAAAGATGTTGAAATGTTACTAAACTGGCATCGTGAACATAAAGTATCAATATATGAAAAGCATCGTAACAAAGAGATTTTCCATATTCAAAAAAACAGAAATCCATTAATCGATTTTCCGCAACTTGCAGATAAAATTGATTTTATGTCGGGGTATTAACACTAAAGGACATGTCGCATTTTAGACTGAATACTTACCGAATTGAAGGCACACTTATAAAAAGATGTGTCTTTTTTTGTGCCAGAGGGTGCTACTAAACCTCTTTTATCTCAAAAAATAAGCAATATGGAAATGACCATAATGCTTAATAATCCCTATTATAGTTGGGTCATGTTTTATACATTTTTGTTTTTAGTAACCTAAAGGATTTTCGGACAATTCCCATTATATCCATATTACCTTTTACGGGCTCGTATTCTGCTTCGAATTGATCTCTATCACAAGGGTATTGTTCTCCGTCTTTATCTGTGATCAAATAATCCCCAGGGAGCCCCTTCATTGAACCATTCGATGTCTCAATTGTAATCGATCGTGTAAGCTTCACAGCTTCAACAACAATCGGCTTTTTCCTATACTTAGGCAACAGTATCAACCACCTTTACCTTACATTACTAGCCTATGCAAAAACGGACAAATGTGTATAGGCGATGGGACACAGGTCCCTTGTCTCAATGTTTGTTTAGGAACAATTCTTATCCAATTAGAAACAGACAGTGGAGATATCACAGCAACTAGTCCGGAAAATCAAAAGCCGATCATACTAGTTTGACTTTAAGACTAGTATATATCGGCTTATTTGTTTGCTTTCAAATTAAATTATTTATTTAAAATGCTTTCCTCTAAAACCTCTGATTTATCACCATAAACTTTGATAATATGCGTTTCTCCCCAAGCACATAAAGAATCTAAGATGCCTTCTAAACTTTTTCCGTACTCACTTAATTGGTACTCCACTTTTGGTGGGACTTGATTGTAAACAATTCGGTCAATGACTCTATCTTCTTCAAGTTCTCTTAGTTGCTGCGTAAGCATTTTTTGAGTGATATTGGGCATAAGTCTTTTTAATTCGCTCGTCCGTTTTTTCCCATGTGTAAGATGGCAAAGGATGACACATTTCCACTTACCACCGATAACCTCTAATGTCGCTTCAACTGATATATTATATTTCTTTTTTTCCATAACTTTTTCCTCCTGCCTATAGGAACTAAAAAGTACCTATAACACTTTTTAGTATCTATATTACAAAAAAGTACGTACTTTTCATTTTAAAACCTATCACACATAATAACTTTGTCGGCCGATCATACTAGTTATTCATTTATTTCATACGAACAAAGAGGAGGATACATCGTGGCTAAAGGAAACATCTCAAGTACACTTGCATTACTTGCCCTAGCAGTTAGTGCTTTTGCGATAGGCACAACTGAATTTATCAGCGTAGGTTTATTACCACTTATAGCTGCGGATTTAAACATTCCAGTAACCACTGCCGGGTTAACTGTATCGATATATGCTTTAGGAGTAACATTTGGAGCACCTATTTTAACGTCCCTAACATCAAAAATGTCTCGTAAAACGCTCTTACTTTGGATCATGATTGTTTTTATTATTGGCAATAGCCTTGCTGCAATCTCAACTACAATCGAATTATTATTAGTCGCCCGAGTAATATCTGCCTTTTCTCATGGTGTTTTCATGTCAATCGGTTCTACAATCGCTGCTGATTTAGTTCCTGAAAATCGCAGAGCGAGTGCCATTTCCATTATGTTTACCGGGCTTACAATCGCCACTGTTACCGGTGTTCCATTTGGGACGTTTATTGGACAACAACTTGGGTGGAGAGCAGCATTTCTCGTAATTATTATTACTGGGATCATTGCTTTCATTGCAAATAGCATTTTAGTTCCATCCAACCTACGAAAAGGTGTAAAAACAACCTTTCGAGATCAGCTTAAACTCGTAAAAAATGGTCGTTTATTACTTATCTTCACTATTACAGCTTTAGGGTATGGTGGAACATTTGTTGTTTTCACTTTCTTATCACCATTACTCCAAAATATAACGGGTTATAAAGAAGAATCTGTCGCGCTTATTTTACTCATTTATGGTGTTGCAATTGCAATTGGGAATATGATTGGTGGAAAACTATCAAATCAAAATCCAGTTCGCGCATTGTTTTATATGTTTATTGTACAAGCAGTCGTTTTATTTACTTTGTTGTTCACGGCTCCATTTAAAATTGCAGGGCTACTTACCATCCTTATCATGGGATTATTTGCCTTCATGAATGTGCCAGGGTTACAAGTTTATGTTGTAATGCTAGCAGAGCGTTTTGTGCCAAGTGCAGTTGACGTAGCATCTGCAATCAATATTGCGGCATTTAACGCAGGGATTGCCATCGGCTCCTATATAGGTGGGCTAATAACTGATTCAATCGGTCTGATTCACACCTCGTGGATCGGCGCTCTAATGGTATTAATTGCTGCTGTTCTAGCAGGTGTTAGTGCAATTTTAGAACGAAAAGATCAAATAAATATAACAAAATATAATAGTTTTAATAGATAAATATGCTATTTGGAGGTTTTAGATAATGGCAAAACATTTACAAGATACAACAACATTGCATAACGGTGTAAAAATGCCTTGGTTTGGTATTGGAGTTTTTAAAGTAGAAGAGGGGCCTGAATTGGTTAACGCAGTAAAAACAGCAATTAAAAATGGGTATCGCAGTGTGGACACAGCGGCGATTTATGAGAACGAAGAAGGTGTAGGAACAGGAATTAAAGAAGGTCTCGAAGAAGCACAAATTTCTCGAGAGGAACTATTTGTGACTTCTAAAGTTTGGAATGAAGATTTAGGATACGAATCAACTTTAGCTGCTTATGAAAACAGTTTACAGAAACTTGGATTAGAGTATTTAGATTTATACCTCATTCATTGGCCTGTTGAGGGTAAATTTAAAGAGGCTTGGAGAGCTCTTGAAACTCTTTACAAAGAAGGGCAACTAAAAGCAATAGGGGTAAGTAATTTTCAAATTCACCATCTTGAAGAACTCATGAAAGATGCTGAAATTAAACCTATGATCAATCAAGTAGAATACCATCCTCGATTATCTCAAAAAGATTTACATGAATTTTGCAAGCGAAATGGTATCCAACTCGAAGCATGGTCACCATTAATGCAAGGTCAGTTGCTAGATAATGATATTCTGCATGAAATAGCGCGTAAGCATAATAAATCAGTTGCCCAAATTATCCTGCGTTGGGATCTGCAAAATGGGGTTGTTACCATTCCAAAGTCTACAAAAGAACATCGAATTATTGAAAATGCGAATGTCTTTGACTTTGAATTAACGAATGAGGAACTGGAAGTTATTCATGGACTGAATCAAAATCTTCGTGTTGGGCCAGACCCAGACAATTTTGATTTTTGATTCTTAAAAACAAGGGAATAGGAAATGTCTATGACTGCCTATATTAAGTGGATTTTATTTTCAATTCTGGACATTTTAAGATAGTATAAATAATTCAGTTCGAGGTGAAGTTCACTTATGGCATCAAGACGACACGTTGTATTTAACTTAGCGATGATCATCATTCCATGGTTATCTTTACTATTTGTAGGTAAGCACCGCATCAAACGATATTCTTTAGCGAGTATTATCGTAACTATATTTGAAATTTTAAATCATATAATTGGACACAAACGGAAATTTTGGCTGTTTTATGATAAGCCAAAATCATTTCTAAGGGATGAACTACCTTTTGATATTGGGCCATATTTTCCAATGTCGATCTGGCTCCTTCGATTTTCGTTTGGAAACTTTAAAATGTATGTGTTCCTGAATGCAATCGCTCATGCGGTTTTTGCGTTTTTGTTCATGCCTTTTCTCAAAAAAATTAAAATCCTCCGTTTACATCGGTTATCTTATTTTCAGTTCTTTCTATATATACACTACAAAGCATATTTATTATATGGACTACAGTTTTTGGTGGAAAAAGTACGTCGTCCGAAGATTGAATGGAATAGATTCCTTAACTAAAATTATAAAAAGCTCAGAGCATATGCCTGAGCTTTTTTAACTAATTCCTCAAAACACCACAATTTCCCATCTTGATGAAATATTCTTGCAAAAAGAAGTATATAATGAAACTATGTATTTGAACGAACTGAAAAATAAGGTGATCTAAATGAAAGAAAAATTAACGGTTTTGAAGGATCGGTTGAATGACATTAGTCGACGAAATCGGTCCATTCGTATGTTAAAGGTATATAACAAATATAATTTCGACTTGAGCGAAGTAGGTAAACTCAACAAAAATCCTCAAGATATCTTAGATGCGCTGATTAAAAATAGTCGGAACGTTGAACTAGTGAAGCAGAACGTAAATGAGGAAGAATCTTTGCTTTTGTCTGGGAAATTGACAACCCTTTACCGGAATTTGAAGTCAATTGAGGACGAAACGGGTTTATACGATTTATATATTGGTTATCCGTTCATAAGTGGTGCGATGCTGGATGGAACGTACATCCGGTGCTTACGAAGATTGGAACGGAAGAGTTTCATCGATTACGCACAAGGTTTAAGGATCTTTTAGAAGAAAAGAAAGAACTTTCAGCTAAAGTCTTGCAAAATCGCTTAATAAAAGCCCTTGGCTCAGTGAAGGAACAGCATTCTAAAACGATAAAGGACATTACTTACCAAACAGGGAAGAAACGACAAATCTGGCCAGTTCGAAAGCTTGTAAAAAAGTATGCTCAAGAAGGTTTATTAGATGTACTACCCGTTTGGCTTGTTTCTCCTGAGACATCGTCAGCGATTTTTCCGTTAGGCAAGGATTTGTTTGATCTGGTTATTTTTGATGAAGCCTCAAAGTTAACGGTTGAAAATGGGATTCCATCTGTCTACAGGGTATCTAAAGTCATTATTGCCGGGGATGAAAAGCAATTACCGCCAAGAATTTGTTTAAGGGTGGTATCCAAATTGATGAAGATGATGTTGATGAGGACGATATGTTCGTTTCAGAAAGTCTTTTAAATCTTGCAAAACGAGTGTTTCCGAGTAAAATGCTGCAATGGCATTATCGTTCTAAGTCTGAGGAACTGATTAATTTTTCAAACCATGCCTATTACAATGGTAATATTCAAATCGCGCCAAACGTGGAACATCTGAAGAATCCAGCGGCAATTCATTGGCGGAAAGTCGATGGCAAGTGGATTAATCAGTGTAATGAGGTTGAAGCAAAAGAAGTTGTCCTTTTATTGAAGGAATTACTTCAAAAGGATGCGACCCGTTCGATTGGAATCATAAGCTTTAACGCGAAACAACAGGATAAAATTCTTGATTATATCGATATGCTAGCCGAGGAAGATGAAGAATTTAATACCTTGTATCATCAGGTCATGGGTAAGGATTTGGATGAACAAATTTTTGTGAAAAATATCGAAAACGTACAGGGTGATGAGCGGGATATTATCATTTTTTCGGTTGGATATGCGAAAGCTGAAAATGGCAGAGTCTATAATCGTTTTGGCCCGCTTGGACAGCAGGGGGGAGAAAACCGCCTGAATGTGGCGGTAACTCGTTCCAAAGAAGCGATCTATGTTGTATCGAGTATTGAACCGAATGAACTGGACGTATCAAAAACGAAAAATGTCGGACCAAAGTATTTTAAAAGTTATTTAGAGTACGCGCAGGCTGTTTCGAATCTACAGAAAGAGAGAATCGGAGCTGTCCTTTCAGAACTGAATGAAGAGATGAACACACAACGACAAGAAAAGGCTCTTCATTTTGATTCACCATTTGAAACACAAGTGTATGAACAATTAACGGAAATGGGATATAAAGTCGATACACAAGTCGGCTTGTCCAATTATCGGATTGACTTAGCCGTGGTGCATCCTGAAAATGAGTCGAGGTATATTCTCGGAATTGAATGTGATGGGGCGATGTATCATAGCTCACCATCTGCGAAAGAAAGAGATGTGTACCGACAAAAATTCCTCGAAAACAAAGGCTGGACCATCCACCGTATCTGGAGCCGAAACTGGTGGAAAAACCCAAGCGCTGAACTCGAGGAAGTCGACCAACTCATCAAGCAAATTCTCGAGAAAGAGAAAAACCATAAAAATGTCCAACAAATGATGTAGTGGGGGCCACTGTACCAATAGAAAAAAATCCCTTCTGTGCGGTTTACAGAAGGGTTTTTTTATGTTATCAGCCTTTATTCAACAATTAGTTACTTGTTAGTTGAGCTTTCTTATTTTCAGCTGATTTTAGGTCAAAGCGATCTGCATTCATTACCTTTACCCATGCAGAAACAAAGTCTTTTACAAATTTCTCTTTGTTATCATCTTGTGCGTAAACTTCAGCAATAGCACGTAAAACAGAGTTTGAACCAAATACAAGGTCTACTCTTGTTGCTGTACGGACAACATCGCCTGTTTTGCGATCGCGGCCTTCATAGACGTTTTCTCCAGTAGGCTTCCACGCTACTCCCATATCGAGCAAGTTAACAAAGAAATCATTTGTAAGTTGGCCAACACGGTCAGTGAATACACCGTGCTGTGAACCGTCATAGTTTGTACCTAGAACACGCATACCACCAATTAGAACCGTCATTTCTGGGGCAGTAAGACCAAGAAGTTGAGCCTTATCAATTAGAAGCTCTTCTGGGCTCACACTATACTGGTTCTTTTGATAGTTACGGAAGCCATCAGCAACAGGCTCTAGTACGACAAAGCTTTCAACATCCGTTTCCTCTAGTGTTGCATCGCCTCGTCCAGGAGCAAATGGAACTGTTATTTCAAAACCGGCATCACGTGCAGCCTTTTCAATTGCAACACTTCCTCCAAGAACAATCAAATCAGCTAGACTGATATTGATATCTAAATCTTCTTGAATGCCCTCTAATACTTTGAGCACTTGGGCAAGTTGTTCCGGTTGGTTCACTTCCCAATCTTTCTGTGGAGCTAGGCGGATGCGTGCTCCATTAGCACCACCGCGATGATCGGAGCCACGGTACGTACTTGCAGAAGCCCAAGCCGTTGTCACAAGCTTACTGACTGTTAGTCCAGAATCTAGAATTTTTGCCTTAATCTCTGCGATTTCGGCATCAGTTAATTCTGCGTTTCCAGCTGGGACAGGATCTTGCCAGATGAAATCTTCTTCTGGAACCTCTGGACCAAGATATCTTGCTTTAGGACCCATGTCACGGTGAAGTAGCTTGAACCATGCACGAGCAAAGGCATCTGCAAACTCATCCGGATTCTGATGGAAACGGCGAGAGATTTTTTCGTATTCTGGGTCATGTCGCAATGCCATATCCGCAGTGGTCATCATTGTTGGGACCTTAATAGACGGGTCTTCAACATCTGGTGCAAGATGCTCTTCAGCAGGGTCTACAACAAGCCATTGCCATGCGCCCGCAGGACTTTTCGTTAGCCACCATTCATATCCAAACAAGAGATCAAAGTATCCATTGTCCCACTGTGTCGGATTCGCAGTCCAAGCACCTTCTATTCCGCTGCCGATGGTGTCACGGCCATACCCTTTTCCATGAGAACTTTGCCAACCTAAGCCCATTGCTTCAATAGGAGCAGCCTCAGGCTCCGGACCAACTTTACTAGGGTCTCCAGCACCGTGTGCTTTACCAAACGTATGTCCTCCAGCTATAAGTGCAACTGTTTCTTCATCGTTCATTCCCATTCTTGCAAAGGTTTCACGAATGTCCTTAGCACTTGCAATCGGGTCTGGTTTACCATCAGGACCTTCTGGGTTCACATAAATAAGTCCCATTTGAACAGCAGCAAGCGGGTTTTCAAGATCACGTTCACCTGAGTAGCGATTTTCTCCAAGCCATTCTGTTTCAGTTCCCCAATAGACTTCTTCTTCAGGATGCCAAATGTCTGCGCGTCCTGCGCCAAATCCAATTGTTGGTCCACCCATATCCTCAATGGCGACATTACCTGCTAAAACAAGCAAGTCTGCCCAGGAAATCTTATTCCCGTACTTTTGCTTTATCGGCCATAGGAGGCGTCGTGCTCGATCAAGTAGAACGTTGTCTGGCCAACTGTTTAGTGGTGCAAAACGTTGGTTACCAGTTCCACCGCCACCTCTGCCATCACCAATACGATATGTACCAGCAGCATGCCATGACATACGAATAAACATTGGACCATAATGTCCATAGTCAGCAGGCCACCAATCTTGACTTTCTGTCATTAGATTACGAAGATCTTGCTTAAGCGCATCATAGTCCAACTTTTTAAATTCCTCTGCGTAATCAAAGTCTGCTCCCATAGGATTCGATTTTGTATCATGTTGGTGGAGAATATTCAAATTTAACGCATTTGGCCACCAATCTCGATTCGTAGTACCACTTGTTTTGTTACTAGTAGCAGCCCCATGAAACGGGCATCCTCCGATGTTGCCATTGCCTTTAGTATCCATTCCTTACATCTCTCCTTCGTGAAAAATTAGTAAATTTATTATTTCATCTAGTTTAAGAAACTAAGATGTTACTAATAACTTTAATGAGATTGTTACAATAGAAAATGGGCTAAATTGAAAGAAACATAGACTTTTAGATTTCTAGAACATCAGGACTATTATATTAAGATGTATAGCTAATTATGATAGATAGATTAATCCAAACAATGAAGTCTTATCATAGAGGAGGGTAAAATTATGTAAAGAACATGTATAAGTATCGCAAGAAAGAACTAATATTTTGTATATTTCCATTATAATGACAATGAATAAGGGAAGGCAAGTTATAAGCCTTAGGGAAGTTGGTTTTGTATATTACCCTTAATTGAAAACTTGACATTAATTATTGTCTTTGTTCGAATAAGGGGACAATTTTAGCTGTTTTGAAAGTGGATATTCCTTTTTTTGGAACTTTCGAATGGTTTTATAATGCCAAACTATATAAAAGCATTCGGAATTCATTTTTACGTATGCTTTTATCGCTTTTTTACTTAAAAATGATACGTAAATGGAAAGTTTTTGAATTTGTTGTCTCTATTAAAAGTATTTATTCCTTTTCTTGGAATTTGCGAATGGTTTTAGATTGCCAAACTATATGAATGCATACGCATTTCTATTTTTCGAATGTTTTTATCGCATTTTCAACCACAAACGATACACAAATGGATAGTTTTTACAATTGTCTTCTTTTAAGGAATTTTCTAATGACTTTATACTATTAAACTATATAAATGCATACATGCTGAAAATACACTGGAAATCCAAAATGCAAAAGCTTGGGGTTTCGAAAATTCCCTCAAGCTTTTTGTGGTTTATTTACATTGTAATTTATATAACTAATCCGTATATTATTTAACCTGTGATGTTGAATTTTCTCCACGTTATCTGAATTACTTCAACGATTACTCCTTCACTTTTAAAAGTCTTAACGCATTTAAGATCACAATGATTGCAGCTCCGGTATCACTTAATACCGCTAACCATAGTGTTAACCAACCAGGGAAGATAAGCGCTAGAGCTACAAATTTGACGGTTAATGAGAACCAAATGTTTTGCTTGATTATGGTCAACGCTTTTCTACTTAGTTTTACTGTATGTGGAAGTTTTTCAAGATTGTCTGCCATTAAGACAATATCAGCAGTTTCCATCGCTGTGTCAGTTCCAGCTCCACCCATAGCTATTCCTAAATCAGCAGTGGCGAGTGCAGGTGCATCATTTAGTCCGTCTCCAACCATCGCTATCATTTTGCCTTCACTTTGTATTTGTTTGATGGCATTAACCTTGTCTTCTGGTAAAAGGTCAGCAAAATAGCGGCTAACATTCGCTTCCTTTGAAATCATTTTAGCTGTACCTTCATTGTCACCAGTTAACATGACAACTTCGTTTATACCAACCTGTTTTAATCCTTTTAATGTCTTTACAGTTGTCTGTCGAATCGTATCAGCAACAGCAATAATACCGATTATTTTAGTCGCTGTACCGATTATTACGACCGTTTTACCTTGATTCTGAAGTTGATGAACAGTTTTCGTTACATTCCCTAGTGTAACGTTCTTTTCTTCAAATAATTTTTGATTCCCTGCGTAATAGATTTTTCCATCAAGAGTTGCTTGTACTCCTTTACCGACAATGTTCTTAAATAATTCACCATTTCTGGATTGTATTCCATTGGCTTGGGCATATTCCACAATGCTTTTTGCAATTGGATGTGTTGAGTATTCTTCTAATGCCAAAGCAATCGATAATAGCTGCTTTTCATCCGTTTCTAGGGCAATTATTTCAGATACCTTTGGTTTACCTTCCGTTAATGTACCTGTTTTATCAAAGGCAATGGCACGAATAGCACCAGCTTTCTCTAAGAACGTACCACCTTTGATCAATACACCATTCTTTGCAGCGTTTCCGATTGCAGATACGATAGCAACAGGCGTTGAGATCACTAAAGCACAAGGACAAGCAACAACTAATAATTCAAGTCCTTTGTAAAACCATTCACCCCAGGTTCCCAACCCTAGTAGAGGGGGAAGAACCATGACAACTAATGCTAGAATAAACACAATCGGGGTATAGATACTCGCAAATCTATCAACAAATGCTTGTGTTGGGGCTTTTTGTTCTTGTGCTTCTTCCACTAAATGAATAATTTTAGATATAGTTGTATCTTCTACCAACATTGTTACTTTTATCTCAAGTGAGCCACTTTCATTTATAGTTCCCGCATAAACAGTATCTCCGGTTTCTTTATCAACTGGAATGGATTCACCAGTTATCGGCGCTTGATTTACACTGGAATCACCATGTACGATTTCACCGTCTAGCGGAATTTTATCACCAGGTTTTACGATCAAGATATCACCGATCGAAACCTCTTCAACTGGTTTTTTAATTAACTCTGAACCTACTTTTACAACGGCTTCAGATGGGGCCAAGTCCATTAAATTTCGGATGGAGTTTCTGGTTTTTTCAATAGACATATTTTGAAGGGTGGTTCCAAGTGCAAATAACCAAACAACGGTTGCACCTTCTAACCATTCCCCAATCAAAGCAGCACCAATTGCCGCAGCAGACATGAGGACATTCATATCCAATGAACGACTTTTAATTGAATAATAGGCACTTTTAACAGGTTTATATCCACTGATAACCATTGCAACTGCATACATAAGTGTTGTTAATAGGGTAGAAATACCAGTAAAGGACCCAATAAAGCCCAGAGCAATCAATATTCCTGAAAAAATAATCCCACCATGGCCACTCATCGCTTTAGTTGATTCATTTTCCTTTTTACTAGTAAATAAAGAAGCTTTATATCCTATTTTAGACACTTCAGAAATGATATCATCCACACTGTTATCGTGTTCAATTTTCATTTTACCAGTTGAAAAATTCACACTTACATCTTTTACTGCAGGGATGGTGTTCAAGTGGTTTTCAATACTTTTCGCACAACTTTCACAATCCATTCCTTCCACGTTAAAGATTCTAACATTCTTGTTTTGGAGTAGTGGTTCAATGCCATATCCTAGTTTTTGTACTTCACTTTCTACTCTGTCAAAGGAGGCACTGTTTTTACCGACTATTTGAAGTTTAGCAGTATTATAATTTACTTTAACGTCTTGAATGTCCTGCAAACCACTTAATCCTTTTTCGATCGTCAAGGCACATGAAGGACAATCCATTCCGTGAATGCGAAACTCTGCCTTTTCACCAACAGTGGCAAGCGTTTCTTGAGGTTTAACCTCACCTTGACTACTGCAACAAGATGTGCTAGTACTGCTTACTGCCTCATCGCCAAGCGAATGTTCATTACTGCAACAAGCATTTTGAGTATGGGAGTGACTATCTTTTTCTACAGTTGAAGAACTACAACAACTGTCAGTTACTTTCCTTTTTGAAATCTCCCTTTTTTGCTGTTGACTGCTGCAACAACTCTTGTTCTCGGTAGCAGCAACTGCGGTTTTTTCATTTGAACCACAACATTTATCAGCCATTGAATCCAACTCCCTAATCTATATGACGTTCACAACAAGCTACATCATTCTGAACGTCTTCAAAAACTGTATTAAACATCATCAATAAATCACGTACTTGTTCATTACGTAAGCTGTAATAAACGTATTTTCCTTCTTGTCTCCCAACGATGAGTCCACAGCCTTTTAAACATGCTAAGTGCTGTGAAATGTTAGATTGATTGCCGTTAAGGTCATCCACAATTTGAGATACAGCTTTTTCTTGATCTTTTATACTATCAAGAATTTGGATACGTGTTTTATCAGCAAATCCTCTTAGGAATTTTACCTTTGTATCAATATCCGTTTGCAGCAAAACATTTCCCCCTAATCATATTAGTTTTAACTAATACGTTCTGTTTAGTATCATATTAGCAATCCCTAATATGTGTGTCAAACCTTTAAAAAATGGGATATATGTAAATATTGAACCATACATATTGCACCCAAATATATGAAGTAATTAAGCAAATTTCATAATCAGAGACTACTATTAAAAGGACTTATCTAATCTTTATAGAAATAAGAGATATCAATCTTTTTAAAAAAAGGGGAGGACCAGTAGTTGACTAATTTTCTTTCTAGACATTTTAATCTTGAAAAAGTAAGTGAGAGTATTTATGCAGCAATCGCAAAAGATGGCGGCGGAGCGATTGGAAATGCTGGTTTCATAGATTTGGGGGACAAAACAATTGTCTTTGATACGTTTAACACACAACAAGCAGCTGAAGATCTCAGAAATATTGCAGAATCCATAACGAATAAACCTGTGTCTTGGGTAATTAATAGTCATTTTCATGCCGACCATACAAGAGGGAACCAAGTATTTAAAGATTGTAATATCGTATCTAGTCAGACAACACTGCAACAAATGAAAGAAAACCATCCAGAACGAATAGCTGAACAGAAAGCTGATATTGATGGGCTGAAAAAATATATAGAATCACTTACTAAACAAAATGAAGGTACCAATGACATACAGAAAAAGAATGAAATAAACTTCCTAAAAGAAATAGAAATCTCACTCTCTAACCTAGAATTAGTCTTACCACAATTCACATTCACCAATGAATTTACCATCATCGGAACAAAACGTACTGCTAGAGTCATGACACTTGGGGGTGCTCATTCTCCATGTGATGCTTTTCTTTATCTACCTGAAGATAAAATCATTTTTATGGCTGACCTATTATTTGTCGGCATGCATCCGTCATTTTTCTCGTATTCCAATCCAACACAATGGGTAAATATTTTACATGAAGTAAAGAACTTGCCGATTCAAAAAGCCATCCCTGGACACGGACCAATCGGAACGAAAGAAGATATTGATACGTTAATAAACTATATAAATGAAATGAAGAAATTATCGAAACAAAATGTGAACACAGAAGAAGTTTCAATTCTAGATGAATATAAAGGTTGGGCAACCGTAAATGTTGACGTTCGTGAACTGATTATTAGGAATTTAAATGTGTTAAAAGAGTTAAAGGAGGAATATCAACTAGCTTTCTTTAAAAAAATTAATGGAAATAGGGGGTCTTTAGTGATGAAAAGAATATGTATTCAATGCCAAACTGAAATGATAGAGGATTGTAAAGTGACTGTTGAGGGTGATTTGGCTGGAATTAAAATTAGTCAAAAAAGGAAAGGGCTTTTCAATAATGTATCAGCAAAAACAAAAGCTTTGTAAATTAGCTTAATTAACTAATGGATGCATTAATCTACGAAGGATTAATGCACTTTTCTAAATAGTACCGATTATTTCTCGCTAAAAGCAATTTTTAATCCGATTAAGGTGAACAATGAACCTTGGATATAGTTGTTCTTTTTAGAGATTGTTGGATTTTTACGTAAGAAAGAGCCTACTTTCCCAGCAAAAATACTGATTAACGAGAAAATAACTAAAGTCTGGATTAGAAAAAGCATGCCATAGACAAGCATTTGAATCGAAACATGACCATTTTCATAGTTAATAAACTGTGGGAAGAAGGCTAGGAAAAACAAATAAACTTTAGGGTTTAATAGGTTCATAATAACCCCTTTTTTGTATAAAGACTTATAATCTAAAGTATCATCATTTTTTAGGTTGAAATCTGAATCTTTTTCTTTGAAAGACTTATAGGCTAAGAATAACAAATAGCCCGCTCCGGCATATTTGACTACCGTAAATGCAAAAGCTGATTGATAAATTAGAGCGGAAATTCCGATCGTTGCAGCTGTAATATGTACAAGTAAACCTGTGCAAAGCCCAAGAGTAGTAAAGATACCTGCATTTTTTCCTTTTGCTAGACTCTGCGCCAACGTAAACAAATTATCTGGACCTGGCATCAGAGTAAGAATGATTGCAGCACTCAAAAAAGATAGTACAGATAGATAATCCACGTTTATCCCTCCAATTTTTTAAGGTTAATATTACCATAACTTAGTTGAATTAGGTTGAAGAATATAAAACTTTACCGGGATTTTTCTGAAGAGTATTGTATTCTAGGAGTTACAAGAACTCAGAATTAGTCGCTTTCCATTTAGTAAGTAAAGAAGAATAACTCCAAGGTACTAATTAATCAAGACGGCCATTCATTTGGTCGTCTTTTTGCGTAGAAATAACCCTTATTAATTGGAATATTATGTTATTATTAAAGTATAAATTATGGGTACGTATTCCGGGAAGTGGGTTATATGGTGAAAAGAAGCATTGGCATCTCCTTTATTGTTATTTCAGTCATTTTGATTTAAGTTGATTGTTGAATTCATCGGTGGCGTACCGGTTGCGAGAACAATTATTAATATTAGCACATTTACATTTTTGGCTGGGTTTTGCTTTTTAGCTTGGGGAGAATATGAAAAGCATAAAGGTAATAAGAGGAAAATAGGATAATACATTTCCTACACTCAAGACAATTTTTCCCATTATAAAGATAGCTCCGAATTCTTGAGAAATTCCTGTGAAAGGCATTTATTACTTGGGAGGGGATCACTATGAATATTGGAAATGAATATTTGAACATCGTCATTGAAAGATTTAAAAGTGTAAAAAGCCTGGGGGATAAGACCATACAACAGTTAAATGAAGAGGAGATCCATTGGACTTATAATAATGAATCCAATAGCGTTGCGATCATCGTAAAGCATGTTAGTGGGAATATGGTTTCAAGATGGACTGATTTTTTGACTTCAGATGGGGAAAAAGAATATCGAAATCGAGATGAAGAATTTATTGATGATCTCTCCTCTAAATCAGAGGTAATAAATGTTTGGGAAAGAGGTTGGGAAGTGCTATTTTCTACACTGACCGATTTGGGGGAGCAAGACTTATTAAAAAAGATTCCCATTCGTGGAGAAAGTCATTTGGTGATAGATGCTATCGAAAGGCAAATGGCCCATTACGCCTATCATGTCGGACAAATAGTGTATATAGGAAAACGATTAAAGGACAGCAATTGGGAGAGTCTCAGCATTCCAAGAGGGAAATCCGAAGATTATTTAAAGGAAATGCTTGAAAAACACAAGGATAAATAAAATTAGTTTTGCGTTTCTGTTATACACACAGGAACGCTTTTTTATTTTAATAAAGCACTATAGAAATTTTTAAAAATTATTCTTCTCATAATAATGGATTATTTAGAATATTATGTTAATATTACATTAAAACCTATTCTGAAAGTGTGAAAGCGAGGTGGCGAATGACGGGGTATAAATTTGTTTCAAAAAAGAAATGGACTCGAGAAGGGATACATTCAATAGTATATGTACTTATCATTACCATTATAAGTATATACTCCTACATATCGTTTAATGCAGGAGATTTCATCCATCCCATTATAAGTATTATCTTAATCGCCTCAATTATGATTGCGATACTAAGGGCAATATACTATTTTAAATTAGATAAAAAAGACTATCTTATCCTTGAAAGCAATTCCTTATCAATATACAGGGGATTTTTCTTACCTAGAAAAACGATAATATTTAGCCAAGTAGAAGAAGTTGTTCAAGTTAGTGAGGTCGTTTTATTTATCATGAACAATGGGAAGGAAGAACAAATTTATACGGATTTCTTATCAAATGAGGACCAAGTAGAGCTGATAAAAACACTAAAGACCATATTTGATTCTAAGGCGGTAGGGTTTTAACGACATCTTAAACGATGAAATGGCTATCCTTATTTATATTTTACCGTTATCTAACAGATATAGATATCACCGTGTTAAGCCATCCTAAATAAGGGCGTTAAAAATTTTAACGTTTCTATAAAAAAGGGGGGTTAGCACATGAGGAAATCAGTAACATCGGTCTTAGGTGCAGCTTTATTAGTTGTCGGACTTGCGGGATGTCAAGGTAACGATAATAATTTTGATACCCAAAATGATGGGGATGTAAAAATTTTGGATCAGAGAAACGATAATGGTCATGGTTTCAATCAAAACGACAGATTTGATAATAACAATGGTCGTAGTAACATCATGAATGACCGTAACCAAGATTGTAATGAACTGTATTATGGACAATCTGGGACTGGCACGACGGGAATCGGAACTGGAACAACTGGAACGGGTGGTGCTGGTGCAATGGGAACTGGAACAGCGGGTAGTGAAACTGGAACTGGCGCTGGTGTAAGTGGAGGTCCTGGTGCCGGTACTACTGGATATAATGGTTGTGGAAACGGAAATGGTTTAGGATCAAATAATCGCTAAGCAAGAACCATCTCCATTGGAGTTGCAACAATATTCATGAACGTGGATATTCCAAGTGGCCTGGCCCTTTAAGCATGCTTAAGTGGTCAGGCCCTTGGTTTTGAGTAAAATGTTAAGATCCTACCAACCCTGTTAATGGGCTACTTGCTACAGCGTAATCTTTTTCTTCAATGCGTCCGGCCTCATAGCCTAGTCTTCCTGCCTCTAATGCAAGCTTGACAGCGCGTGCCATTTTTACAGGATCCTTTGCACCTGAAACAGCCGTATTTAAAAGAACACCATCTGCACCAAGCTCCATCGCATAGGCGACATCCTTTGGTGAACCGATTCCTGCATCAATAATGACCGGAACTTGAGACTGCTCGATAATAAATTTTAGGTTTAACGGATTAATAATTCCTTTACCTGAACCAATTGGACTTGCCCCCGGCATAATCGCATGCACACCGAGATCCTCTAATCGCTTAGCAAGTACTACATCATCTGATGTATACGGTAACACAATGAAGCCTTCATTGAGGAGCATTTCCGATGCCTTCAACGTTTCAATTGGGTCTGGTAAAAGGGATCTGTCATCTCCAATGACTTCAACTTTAATCATGTCACACAAACCAGAAGCTTTAGCTAGTTTTGCGATTCGAACGGCTTCCTCAGCTGTTTTAGCTCCTGCTGTATTTGGAAGAAGTGTATATTTTGTTAAGTCCAATTGCTCTAAAAAATTAGGCTGACTTTCTTCAAAAATGTTCATTCTTCTCACAGCAAACGTTAAAATCTCAGCATCCGAAACCTCAACCGCTTGTTTTTGAATTTCAAAAGATGGATATTTTCCTGTTCCTAATAAAAGTCTAGAATGGAATGTACGATTTGCTATTGTTAACATGATTATCCTCCTCCTACAAACTGGACTATTTCAATGATATCGCCATTTTTAAGTTTCATCGCTTTATAGTCATCTTTTTGAATAATATCCTCATTAATCTCTACGATCGCGATCCGATTTTCCAGCTTATAATGAGTCAAAAGCTTATCCACTGAATTTACTTCTTCAGGGAGTTCTACCTGCTCTCCGTTAAGCCTAATCTTCATTTTTCTCACCTCCCTAAATCAAAGCTTTTTGCCTTCGATCAATACGAAACGCATCAATCCATTCCTGTTTTACCTCTTTGTTTAAAATAAGATCACGTATCATTTTCCCAGTTGCAGGTGCAAGGAGAATCCCATTTCGGAAATGGCCACATGCAATCAATATCCGATCCTCCTCAGGATGTCTGCCGATAAATGGATACCCATCAAAGGTGCTGGGTCTTAAACCAGATGTAAAGCCTTCAATCTTCCAATTAGCAGAGGAGGGGAGCATCGTTTTCGCTTTTTTAATTAAACTCTCAACACTATCCAGGCTAATCGTATCACTCCAGTCATCTGGAATCATCGTTGCCCCGATCACGAGTTTCCCGTTATTTCTAGGAACGATATAAGATTTGTCATGAAACAACGTGTGTTGTAAAAGAGGCTTCACATGCTGAACAATAATACTTTCTCCTTTAACAGGTGATAGTTGTTCAGAGATTCCTAGATGCTGAAAAAGATGATTACTATAGACGCCCGTTGCAATCACGATGTGTTTTGCTTGAACATTGCCTTTTGCTGTCTTTACAATGTAGTTGCTTCCATTTTTATCGATTCCATAGACGTGGCAGTTATCAAAAATAGAAGCACCAAGCACTTGAGCACCTTTTGCAAAAGCCTCACACGTACTAGTCGGAATCACGTTCACATCATCTGCAATATAGGCGGCTCCTAAAACGTTATCGCTAATCTCGGGTTCCATGCATTGGACTTCTTGCCGGCTCAACTCTTTTACAGTTGGTTGTTTTAACAGTGAATGGAGGTCTTGCATTTCTTTTTCGGTAAATGCTAGCTTTAAAATACCGCCATGTCGATATCCAATATCAATACCACTTAAATCAAAGAGCTCATCTTTTAATCGTATGTACTCAGATTGACTCGACCTTGCAAAAGGGAAGAAGAGGGAGAAATCACCATCGCTTTCTGAATGAGCTCCTAGCATGCCAGCAGCAGCCTTTGTTGTTTTCGCACCAATTTGTCCCACATCAAAGAGAGCAACGTCCATTTGTGCCTCGGCTAAATAATAGGCAATTGAACAACCAATAATTCCACCACCAATTACAACTACTTCATAGCAACTTTTCATCGAAGAATCGCCTCACTGAATTTTTTAGTGATGGAATAAGGATCATCTGCGGCAAAAATACTGGACATAATTGCAACACCATCCACACAAACAGCTTGGATGGATGGTAATGTTTCTAACGTAATGCCACCAATTCCATAAACAGGGATGTTCAGTTCCTTCTTCATTTGTAAAATAGGCTCAACCCCGTTGGGGGGAAGACCTTGTTTGCTGTTTGTTTCAAAGCAATGACCGTATAGAACGTAATCCGCTCCATTTGTCTCAGCTTGTTTTGCTCTTTCAAAAGAATGAACACTGCAACCCACTCTTATATGCGGGTATCGTTCTTTCACCATTTTTACTGGGAGGCCATGTTCAGGTAAGTGGACAGTAGGAATATCCATACATAACGCAACATCAAGGCGGTCATTCATGATGATTTTCTCTTTCTTCACACCGTTGTTTTGTAAATGTTCGATTAAGGTCACAATTTCTAGAACAGATTTTGATTTCTCTCGAATCTGCACGTAATCAAATACATCTTTAATCGCAATAATTTTTTCAGCAACAGCGTTTACGGATTGTCGATCATCCGTCACAGCAATTAATCTCATTGAATTACTCCTTTTTGTCTAACAACTTGTTCCGCAAAAAAAGGAATAGAACGGTTAAAGCACAACAAAAAACCACTCTCCAAAGTAGGAAAGTGGTTGTTATGTTTACACATAAAAAAGATTGCCTTAACCACATCCCTACGCAGGTTCAAGCCTGTTCAGGTAATGAGGGTTTCAAAGTACACTACTTTTTTCTCAGCTCTTATCAAGAGTTCCCCTAGTGAAAATACAAAATATTAACTTATAAGCTAAAATTAACACAATTCCGTCCATTTGAAAAGGGATATGTTTCCAATGGACCGCAGGGACAGGTCCCTTGTCCCAGTGTTTTCGCTTTCCTCGTAGGGATTCGGTGGTAATTCCTTTAAGTTTGAAGGAATTTTACTAAACTTTCGGAAATAGCCGAATTCAATTATCATCCTTGATTGTCATCTATTTTTCACCTAAAATGAAAGAATCTACGGACGGCCTGAGTCTCTATAACCAGATTCAGACCTTCATTTTGCTTCTAAGAGAGGAACAACATGACATGAATTCATCTGAGTATTTTTATAGATTCCTAGAACCCATTTCCAAAGAATTAGCATTTCTAGCGGGGGAACTGGAACATACCATCTTTACAAGTCCACGTACAATGTTGACACATTCAAGGGTACTCATTGAGAATATTCTACAGCAAGTGATGGAATCTGAAAAAATGAAAGAAAACTCACGTATTACATTAAAGGAAAGACTCACTCTTTTAGATAATGAGGGGATTCTGACAACAGAAATAAGAGATGCCCTTCATTTAGTTCGACAACTTGGAAATCAGGCTTCACACGACAAAAGAAAGTTTCGTTATTCAGAAGCACTTTTATCATGGGAAGCGATTTACCAGATTGTCAGATGGTTTGTAGAAGTGTATACCTCATTATTAATTGAAGTCCCAGCCTATCAAGATCCAACAACTCCAAAGGAAGAACGATATGATATTACCGAATTGGAGCTTCGGTTGAAATCCCTAGAGGATGTTTTAGTTGCTTCTATGAAAAAGGGGATACCTGATAAAAAGACTCATGATGAGGTTGTTGCTACATCAGAACCTGCCCCAAAGAAAATGGCAGAGCCAGGTTACACAACAATTCGTACAATTGAATATAAAGGTGAGACGCTGGAAGTTCCGTATTTTCTGCGTGATGCCTTTTTGTTACCGCAACGATTTGATAAATCTGAGACCTTTTTAATTAGACTAGGCGCAGAGCAGCAAGCACGTATTATGAGCGAATTACCTAGTAATCTCGAAGACTTGCATAAACATGTGAAACGTTTTAACGAAAACAACGATAAGCAATTTTTCGAAGAACTAAAGATCTTTATTGAGGAAGAAAAAGTTCGTAGAAAAGTAACTCTCGAACGGCCAGGAGAACTCCTTCTATTTTACAAAGCAGATTACATGATTCTAACTGATTCGCTGAAAAAAATCCCTCTCACCAAAGACGAATTCATAGGTGTACCAAGTCTTATTAAACAATTAAACGAAGATGGAATTCATACTGTTGGACAACTTCCTAAAGAGCTCGTAATCCTCGGAAAATATAAGAATGTTGGGGTTGTGAACGTAGCGAGATTGTTTGAGCAGTTGAAAGGGAAGTAAACAGGTTTCCTGTATTATATATAGAATTTGTAAGGCACCCGGGCTGGGTGTCTTTTTGTAGTGGCAGTATTTTTCAGATAGTGGGAGTAAATCTGGAATAGTGGTAGTATTTTTCAGATAGTGGCAGTAAATCTAGAATAGTGGCAGTATTTTTGATTATAGAAAGTAAACTCAGCGCATTCTTTATTTCACAAACTAAAATTCTAACTTTTTCTCCATTATTTTCACCTCTTAAGTCATCAAAACCATCACATTTCCGCAATCCACAACAAAAAGTTTTCGGTTTCGGAAAGGGCCTAGAATTGATTTACTAAAAACTTAATAAAAATACGAATATATGAGTAAAAAAAGAAGGAAATTATTCTTTTTTGACGAATTTATAGGAGCAATCCTTTAGAGTGGCGAATTATCCCCTCATAAATATTCCATAGCTGTGGAATAAATTATTCGATGAAAACAAAAAAAGGTGAGTGCATAGACATTCAAAATTTCACAGAACATTCGTTATTTGTTAATTTTTGTCGGATAGTTCCTTAGAAGATTCTTCTAACCAGATAGAGGGGGAAAAAGGTGTTTACTTATATTGAAACATTATTATTAAATATGCTTTTTTTGGTCGTCTTTCTCTTATTTATTCCTTATATAATTGAAACGAATGTTAAGAATTTATCTTGCAAACTCAAAAATCGTATTACATTAGTATCGGTCATTATGGCAATGATTAGTTGTATGTTCTTTCCGTTTCACATTGGTGATGAAATAATCATGGATTTACGGACGATTGCAATCATGGTTGGTGGTTTATACCTTGGCAGAAAAGCTAGTTTAATTTTAGTTGCCATTTTTCTAATCATTCGTCTTTATTTAGGAGAACTTGGAAGCGGGTTCTATGCTTCAGCCATAACAAGCCTAGTTATTTTGATTGTTTTATTTATTATTCGAAATACGTTCGATAGAGCTTCAAAGCACAGAAGAATTATTATTGCATGTAGTTTTTCGTTTTTTCTTTGTACATTCATTTTGGTTTTGCGATTTATAGTACTAGGTCATTTACATGTATCTGATTATAAGGTTATTATCACTTTTTTCTTAGTTCATCTTATGAGTACATTCTTTATTGTGTATTTTTGTGAAATGCTACGAGAGAGCTCTTACATGAATATGCAAGTCATTAAAGCTGAGAAATTAGAGGTAGTTAGTCACCTTGCATCGAGTATTTCCCATGAAGTCAGAAATCCTCTTACCGTAGTGAAAGGTATTTTACAGATGTTATATAAAAATGAGTGGGATGAAGATAAGAGAAATCAGTTTATTGAAATCTCCCTCCAAGAAATTGATCGTGCAAATGATATTATTGGGAACTATTTAACTTTCGCAAAATCTGTACAGGAAGAACATATAATAGTAGATCTTGAACAAGAACTCCAACGTTCCATTAATGTGATTACACCGATGGCAAATATGAACTGTGTTGATATCCATACAATTATTGAACCAATTCGTATGAAAGGTGACCCACAGCTTTTACAACAATGCTTCTTAAATATTACGAAAAATTGTATTGAGGCGATGCCAAATGGCGGAAATTTATTTATTCGTACGGAAGAAATGGATGATGGTGTAATCATTGAAATCAAAGACACTGGAGAAGGAATGACGAACGAGCAACTTAACCGTTTAGGAGAGCCGTTTTTTACAACGAAAGGCAGAGAAGGTACTGGTCTAGGCATGATGGCGGTTATAAAAATTATTAAACTGATGAATGGAAAACTAGACGTTACCAGCACCAAAAACGAAGGGACACAATTCCGCATCTACTTTCCTCACCCATAGTATGGACCAGATACCTTGTCCCAAAACTAGCTTGAATACAGAGATTTTACAGTCATGCAATTGCCATAAATGGTAGCAGGGCTGTATTTTTTTTGAGGATAAGTGTAGAGTATAATCCTTTTTATTTCCAAGGAATATTTGGAAATTACCCTTGTAGTTTTTTCCTTCTATGCTATACTTTGATGTGTTTGATTTCACATCTAAGAGGGAGGAAAAAATGAAACAATATCCATTGTTCCGCTATCTTTATATTTTTTATTCATTTGTATTTTTACTCCATACGATTAATATTTTTATAGGTAGTGAAACAATCAATTACATACTCGGAGTACTTGCTATTCTTATGCTCATTTTGTCATTTCCTTTGGCATCAGGTCTTTTCAAGATTCTTGGGGGAGCATTTCTAATCATCGGAGGATATTTATTCTTTACAACAGGTCAGCCCTTTCATATTATTCCTAGTTTATTAACTTCGAATCTATCACTTTTAACATTGTTAGCCATGCTGCCTTGGATGAATAGCATTGTTCGTAGTGGAAGATTTGATCGGAATATGAATCTATTAATGAAAGTAAACGTCTCAGATTTAGGGAAACTATACCCAAGGAGCTCACTCATTACGCATATTCTTGCGGCCTTTTTAAATTTATCGGCTGCAACCATCTCTCAAGATGTTCTTAAGAGCACATTATCATCTTTTAGTAAAGAAATTCGTAATTCGTTAATTACAACAGCTTCACTAAGAGGATATTCATTAGCCCTGTTGTGGAGTCCGTTGGAGATTATGGTCGCAGTTGCCATATTTACAACAGGTGTTGAATATGTAACCCTCTTGCCATGGCTCATTCTAATGGCAGTTATTGCGTTTATATTAGATTCTCTGTTTGGACGAATTTTTTATAAAAAATACAAGTTTAACGAAGTGAGCAATAAGAGACAGCCAAAAATCAATATGAAACATTTAATGAGAAAAATGATACAGTTCATCATGGCACTCGTCTTGTTCCTAGTTCTCGTTATTTTAATAGGAAATCTATTTGATTTAAGCTTTACGTTAACTGTAACAATCATCATTTTCCCATTCGCTTTCATTTGGTCTTTACTAATGAAAAGACGAAGAAGTTTCTGGACAATTGGTTGGAATAATTGGAAAACAAAAACAAATACCATGCAGAATTTCATAGTATTATTTATCTCTCTATCACTATTTTCGACTAGTATAGGAGATACATCGTTTTTGGAAGTGATTCAAAAACCACTTGCTTTTGTATCTGATTACCCAATGTTAATCTTGTTCCTTATCCAAGTCATCTTTGTTTTATTAAGTATGTTTGGTATTCATCCAATTGCGACTGTAGGTATTTTAACCGGAATTATCACACCTATGTTTGACGTGATCAATCCTGTTAGTATCGCGCTTGTTCTTATCACAGGGTCTGTTGCCACCTTCACAGTGGGAACGTACGGATTGCTTGTGACATTAACAGCCATGGGAACGGGTCAAAGCCCATTCCGCATTACCGTGCAGAATATGCCATTCGCAGTCGGTATGTGGATCATTGGAACGCTTGTAGCTTATTTGTTATTGTAATATTTAAATGAAACCGCTTGTTGGGACAGAGTTATTCTGTCCCTTTTTTGGTTAGTAGGAAAAGGAATAATATGTTCCGCCATTCTCTTAACCTATCATCATATGTTGTCAATCCTCAAAATAGACCACAAATTCCGTAAAACTTTTCGAAATTATTTCCTCAACTTTACGAATATATCCTTAACACCTCCAATACTGTAGTAATACAACTATTCAATTGAATTATTTAATGCTCGACAAAACCCGAAAGAGATTTGAACTGAATAGGTAACTAACAAGGAGGAACGTAATGATTATTAAAGATGTGAAACATGAATCATCATTCCTTTGGGAGCCTAGTGAAGGATGTGTTTACAATGAAGATAAAAATGTAAGTGTTACCAAATATTGTGGAAATGAATTATACCTGAAGGGTACGGCAGTTACGTATACTACAGCTTTAGATGAATAAGCATGATTCTCAGGAATATGGAAAATATCACACCAATAAGTTAATTTTGTTATCACTTGCCATGCTTGGCACAATGACAACATGGTTTTCAATGACTGCTGTTTTACCAACTTTAATCGATTTATGGGGATTGAGTAGTAGTCAAGTTAGCTATATAACGATTATGGTCAATTTAGGCTTTATTATCGGTTCACTGGTGTCGGCATTTTTAAATCTACCTGACCGCATTGAACCACATATTTTATTCTTTTGGTCAGCCATACTCGCGGGAGTTACTACAATTTTAACGGCTTTACTAGCTAAAAGTTTAATTGTTGCGTTATTGTTTCGCTTTTTCACAGGCGTTGCCTTGTCAGGTGTATACGGTCCAGGGATGAAACTTGTTTCCACTTGGTTTAAAGGGAGGCGTGGGATGGCTTTAGGGCTAGTCGTGGGTGCACTCACGATTGGCTCAGCTGGACCCCATTTTTTTAAAGGAATTGGTCTCTCTTCATGGGAACTGGTTTTATTGATTACGGGAATCTGCTCCATTTTATCTGGGTTCTTAATGCTTCTTGTAAAGGTAGGACCCTATCCACTACCGACTGGTAGCTTTGATCCAAATGCGATTCCTCGTGCTTTTAAAAATCAAAAGGTACGCCTTGCGAACTTTGGCTACTTTGGTCATATGTGGGAGCTTTACGCGATGTGGTCCTGGTTTGGGATATTTTTAGCAGAGAGTTTTAGAACAAGTGGGATGCTTAATTCTTCTTCACAGGCTTCCATTGTAACATTTGTAGTGATTGGGTCAGGTTTTTTTGGAGCTTGGTTTGGGGGTGTTTTTGCCGATCGAGTCGGTCGGGAAAAGGTAACACTATGGTCGCTAGGGGTTTCAGGCTCAATCACAGTCATCATTGGATTTTTCTTCGGCAGCTCGCCTTGGATTATTGCCATATTAGGTATCATTTGGGGAGTGAGTATTATCGCAGATTCCGCTCAATTTTCAGCCCTCATCACCGAGCATACTGACCAGCGTTATATCGGTTCATCATTAACGGTTCAATTGGCTTTAGGATATGTCCTCACTCTATTAGTCATTTTTCTCGTACCCTTTATCGAATCAATTATCGGTTGGAAATATACATTTTTAATTCTTTTACCTGGACCTATTCTAGGATTTCTATCAATGTATCGATTACATCGAATAAAAACCAGTCGTAAGATAGTTGACAATAATAAGTAGGGAAAATTTAGGAATTTGAAACAGTAGTGTGATTTGTATATTAGCACGCTATATCTAAAAGTAGTTTGAAAATAAAATTTTTGGTATGAAACTGTAGGTTTTCTATTAAACTAGATATATAGTAGAGTCCTTCGGAATGTAGAAATTGAGGAGGGATAACTCAAGGAGGTCATGATGGATAAGAGAGAATTTAACGATAATATCTATTATTATTTTTCTAGGGTCGGAAAAGCGTTAACGAGTCCGAAACGTATGGAACTTCTGGATTTGTTGACCCAAGGCCCCAAAACAGTAGAAGCACTATCAAACGAAACCGAAATGAGCATCGCGAATACATCACAGCATCTACAGGTTCTCTTAGATGCTAAACTTGTAAAATTCCGCAGACGGGGTAACTTCATGGTCTACTCATTGGGGAATACTAAAGTTTGTGAGTTAATCCAATCTTTGCAAAAGGTAACGGAGGACCGATTTGATGAAGTGCGCCAGATGCGTACTGAGTTTATCGAAAGACCAGAAGAAATCGAAAGTCTAGAATTGGAAGAGTTTTTAAAAATGGAAGATTCGGATGACGCATTAGTAGTCGATGTTCGGCCAGAAACTGAGTATAATGCATCGCATATAGAGGGTGCTATATCTATACCATATGAATTCTTTAAGGATAGAGTCAGCGAACTTCCGACTGATCGTCAAATTATTGTCTATTGTCGTGGTTACTACTGCGTACATGCAACAGAAGCCGTGAAGTACCTGGCGTCACAAGGATACCAAGCAATCCGACTAAATGCCGGAATCCAACACTGGAAGCGTGCGGTTGGTATAGAGGGACAGGTCCATCGTCCCACCCAACACGTTTCTGACCTTTGTTAAAAATTGAATGTTAAAATGATTAAAACGGAGGTTGCAAATGCAACCTCTGCTTTTTTATTTTGCAGGCAAACTGCCTGATTCACCAAAATCTAGCGATGAAAGATATTGGATAATTAACAATTTTTCTTCTATAATGAAAACAAGTTCTAGAATGGGACGGAGGGACAGGTCCCTTGACCCTGTTTGATTTCTGGGACAAGGGACCTGTCCCCGTGACCCAAGGGTATTAAAGAGGAGGAAATTATGAGTTTTCCAAAGGTGAACATAGAAAATATTAAAAAGAATCTATTAAATATAGGAACTATTAATTCCGGTAATGTAGGTTATAATCGATTAGCTTTTTCAAGTGAAGGAAAAAAGGCAAATCAATGGTTACAGGATCAGTTAAATAATCTAAACCTAACTGTGTATGAAGATTCCGTTGGGAATATACATGGCAGACTCGGTAGCCTTGATAAACCTGCAATTGCTATTGGTTCCCATTTAGACACTGTAAAAAATGGCGGACTTTATGATGGTGCTCTAGGAGTGATAGTTGGCTTGGAGTGTCTGAGAGTTCTTAAAGAAAATGGCTATAGCGGAGTTCCACTTGAACTGATTAGTTTTGTCGGTGAAGAAGCGAACCCGTTAGGCGGAACATTTGGAAGCAGGGCGACTGCTGGCTTAATTAAAGATGGTGATTTATCGGACGTTGATTTGGAGAAATTTGACCTTAGCATGTTCAAAATTAAAAAGGCTAGAAAAAGTAATAGCGACTATCTATTCTTTTTAGAATTACATATCGAACAAGGAAGCGTGTTAGAAACAACTAATAACCAGATTGGGATTGTGACTGCCATAGCTGGTATTTCAAGAATGCATGTTCATGTGTTTGGAAAAGCAAGCCATTCTGGCACAACTCCAATGAATGTAAGGAACGATGCATTAGTATCTGCTGCCTCTATAATCCAGCACGTTAGTGATCGAGCTACTATGCAAAAGAATGGTATTGTTGCGACTGTTGGAAAGTTAGAGGTTTTTCCTAATTCGGAAAATGTAGTACCCGGTGATGTTCAATTAACGATTGAGGTCAGAGGTAGCGATTGGAAAGAAATGAAGGAATTTGAACAACAATTAATAAACTGGATGAACGAAAAGCACCAAGTAGAAATAGAAGTTGGTGTACAAAAAAAACCGAATACTTTATCTGAGAATGTCCAACAAGCAATAGAGAGTGCTTGTAAAGACTCAAAAATAAATTATCACTATATGGTTAGCGGTGCAAATCACGATGCGAATTCATTAACAGGACTAACAGATGCTGGGATGATTTTCATTCCAAGTAAAGATGGCCTTAGTCATCATCCTGACGAGTATAGTTCATGGGAAGATATTGAGATTGGAGCTAATGTCATGCTTCAAACTATTTTGGAACTGTCGAAAAAGGTGAGTTAAATGGCGCATCAGCAAATCGAGACATCTTATCTGGATTTACATAAAGCTAAGAAACTATTAGAAATCAACAAATTGCTGACGCAGTCGTTGAATCTAGAGGATGTGTTGCAAAACTTAATTACTGCAGCAAGTGAATTGGTGAACATTACAGATACGTTTATTATTTACTTATATGACGAAAAGGCAGGAAAGCTTAAGTTTGAAGAGGGTAAAGGCGTGGATGTAGAAAGCTTAAAGAAGCTTGCCCTTGATCCCGGAGAATCCATAACAGGCCAGGTGTTTACCAAGAAGAAGGCCATCCTCTTTAATTCCGAACAGGAAATTGATGAATCTATGAGTACGATGTCTCCGGAAAACTATCATTATTATTTGAAGGGTGTATATGGTCGGAAAATTAAAAGTGCTTTCTGTGTTCCAATCGTTTACAAAGATCATTGTTTTGGTGTCTTAATCGTCGACAATTTTAACCATCATGGCCTTTTTTCGATGTCTGATATGGAAGTTATAAAAATTATTGCCGACCAAAGTGCCATCGCTATCGAACACTCTCGGGTTTATAATAACCTGTTGAAGAAGAATCAACTATTAACCGATTCAATCTCGATTCATAAAAAATTCTATCAAGTGATTATAGAAGGCTATGGAATCAAGTCGATCATCCCGTTGTTAGAGGATTTGATTCAATCTCGGGTCATCTACCATGAGACCAACCTTTTTCAGAGGAATGACCGCTACTTTCCCATCGTACGTGGCCAGGAAATTCTAGGGGTACTTGAACTGGAGAAACCTTTTGCTGCATTTGTTGAAAGTGAACAAATCATTATCGAGCATGCAAGCTTAGCCATGGCACTTGAAATAACGAAGGATAGTGCACTCCTTGAACAAGAGCTGCATTTTCGAAATGAAGTTTTTAATCAATTGTTAAATGAAGTCCAACATTATGATGTCGGGCGGATTATGCAATATTTAAAATGGAATCAAATAAATGACATTCAATGTTTAGTTGTTGAGAGTGCCGTTGATTCGCTCTGGAAAAATAACAAAGTAAAAGAAAAGCAATGGCTCGTCCTATCTATCGAAAAAATGTTGAATAATATTTGTAATAAAAGTTTTGTCGTGACCCATACGTTTCAGCTCATTATCCTACTTCCGGGAGTGACAGATAATGTTCTCAAAAAAATCATCCACGAAGTCGAGTCGATTCTAGGAAAACAAAAAATCTTAGTTGGAATTGGACGAAAAACTTCATTGCAGCAATTAGCCACATCCTATCAGGAAGCACTACGTTCCATCAGCTATGCAAAAACCTATAAAGCCACAAACATTATTGAATATTCGAAGCTTGGTATGGAACGACTATTCCATGAAATGGAACAGCATACAATTGATATGTACATTCAGGATAAAATCGGAAAGCTTTTAGATTCAGATGCCAGTTTACTAGAAACGTTGCTTTGTTTTATTACAAAAAATAAAAATCACAAAGAAACGGCTGCTGAGCTTCATATCCATGGAAATACTTTATACTATCGACTAAAAAAGATAGAGGAAATTCTTCAATTTAGCCTAAACAATGAAAAAGAGTGGGTCGACCTCATGATTGCCACTCAATTATATGTTGTGAAACACAAAAATAAATAACCATGGGCATGCCCTCTTGTCCTTTTTATGTCTCTATATGTGGCAACTCACAAAAATGAATTCTAAATTTTGTGGGTTGCCACATTTGTCTTTATAATTTAGAATATTATAATTAGTAACAATAATAGAGGAGAGGTGATTCCGAATGGTTCAAACGTATTTTAACTACATAGATGGTGAATGGGTGTCAGCCCAATCTGGTGAAGTATATCCTAGTATCAACCCAGCAAACACAGAAGAGGTTTTAGGTTATTTTCAGAAATCTGATGAACGCGATGTTGAGGTAGCGATTCAAGTGGCGGAACAAGCATTTAAGACATGGTCACAGGTCGCAGTACCTGAGCGTGGGGATGTCTTGTTCAAATTAATCTATTTACTTGAAGAGCAAAAAGAAGAACTAGCAACTATAATTACGAAAGAAGTCGGTAAAACCTATAAAAACTCGCTAGCGGAAGTAACTATTACGATTGATGCGATGAAGCAATTCAGTGGTGAAGCAACCCGATTAAAAGGGGAAACAGTACCTTCAAAGAATGCGGAGATTTTTGGATATACCGTAAGAGAACCTCTTGGAGTTGTTGGAGTGATTGCTCCTTATAATTTTCCTCTTGGGATCGGAATTTGGAAGATTGCACCTGCCATTGTTGCAGGAAACACGGTTATTTTTAAACCGGCTAGTAACACATCACTTATTAGCGTAAAGATTATCGAACTATTTGAAAAGGCTGGTGTACCAAAAGGGGTTATTAACATGGTAACAGGTCCTGGCGGTGTGATCGGACGTGCGATTGGAAATCACCAGAAAATCAAAGCAGTATCGTTTACAGGTTCAACTGATGTAGGATTAGCATTAGGAAGAGCCGTCACAACTCGTGGCGGAAAAATGCAGGCGGAAATGGGCGGAAAAAATGCCTCCATTATCCTTGAAGATGCTAATTTAGATGAAACGATACAAAATGTGGTTATCAGCGGATTTTTTGATAATGGACAACGTTGTACCGGAACAAGCCGATTAGTTGTTCCAAGGAGCATTTCGAAAGACGTTATTAGTAGATTAGTAGATGCGGCGAACGCCCTACGTATTACCGATGGCTTTGATGAAAACGTAGATAATGGCCCAGTGATTGATGAAAGTCAGTTAAATCTTTACTTAAAACATGTGAATTTAGCGATTGAAGAAGGTGCAACTCTCGAATGTGGTGGAAAGCGATTGACAGACCAAGGTAAAGACAAAGGTTATTTTGTTGCACCAACCGTCATTAGTGGTGTTACACCAGAAATGACGATTTTTAGAGAAGAAATCTTTGCACCCGTCATTGCGGTAATCGAAGTGGATTCCTATGAAGAAGCATTAGAAGTAGCAAACGATAGTGATTTTGGCTTATCATCAACGATTTATACGAAAGACTTAGAAAAGGCCATGCATTTCGTGAAACATATCCAAACGGGTGTTACACATGTCAACATTCCATCGAATTATTTTGAAAACCAGTACCCATTTGGTGGTAAAAAAGCATCCAGCTTAGGTCCGAGAGAACAAGGATCAACGGCCCTTGAATTCTGGACAGAGTACAAGACAGTTTATATCAAAGCATAAATACTAGTTTACAAGACTGGAGGATTATGATGACAGCGGTCGGTATAATTGGATGCGGGTTAATGGGAAGTGGAATTGCGAAGAATTTACTCAAAAATCACTACAAAGTTTACGTATTTGATATTAATGAAGATGCGGTGAAGAATTTAGTTGACCACGGAGCAATAGCTGCTACAACACCTAGTGATATGGTAAGTGAGATTGATTTTTTAATAGTGTCACTTACTTCACCTGATATTATTAAAAATACACTTTTACACGAACAAAACGGTGTTCTTTTTAAAATGAAAAAAGGTTCGTTCATTTTGGATATGAGTACAAATGACGTGCAGCTGACAAGGGAAATTCATAAAACCGCTGAAGAAAACGGGATCCAGTTTTATGATTGTCCACTAAGTGGTGGCCCTGAAGGAGCAGCGAATGGGACATTGACCATTATGGTTGGTGGGAGTGAGGACCACTTTCCAAGGATTCTCCCAGTCTTACAATCTGTTGGGAAACATATCGAATATGTTGGGAAGAGTGGAGCAGGGCAAACCGTAAAGCTTTGTCACAATATGGTCGTAGCAGGCGTGATTACCTTATTAAGTGAAGCCTTTTTAACCGGAGAAAGAGCTGGGGTATCAAAGGAAAAACTTGCCGGGATTCTTCAAAAAGGGTCTGGTCAAACCCGAGCGATGGATGTTTTCGGGGTAAACATATTAGACGAATCTTTTGATAATGTGAAATTTTCACTTGCCAATATGACAAAGGATATCCACTTGTACCGTGAATTAGCTGAAAACTCACAAGTTTCTACCTTTGTCAGTGACATGACCCATCAACTCTTTCACTTAGGAAAGAACAAAGGAAAGGGTCAACAAGATTCATCAGCGGTATACACCGTTCTAAAAGAAATGATGGAATAAAAAAACCACTAGGAGGGCATTTATATGGAAATTTTATTTGAAAAATTAGACGAAATTTATGATGAAATTGTCTCCATACGCCGATACTTACACGAATACCCAGAGTTATCATTTGAGGAAGTAAAAACAGCAGAATACATTGCTACCTACCATGAAAAATTAGGTCATGAAATCCGGACTGGTGTTGGCGGTAATGGAGTAGTAGCTTATCTAAAAGGAGATCGTCCTGGACCAACAGTTGCCTTACGTGCAGATTTCGATGCCCTCCCGATTTTAGAACAAACGGATGTACCGTTCAAATCTAAAAATGATGGTGTGATGCATGCATGTGGTCATGACGGTCATACTGCAACCCTACTTGGTTTAGCGAAAGTGCTAAACGAGATGAAAGCAGAACTTGAAGGTACAGTTGTATTCATCCATCAGCATGCGGAGGAACTGCCACCGGGTGGTGCCATTTCAATGATCGAAGATGGCTGCCTAGATGGTGTTGATGTCATTTTCGGAACACATTTACAAGCTCAAATGCCAGTTGGAGAAATTGGTTATCGAGTAGGTGCAATCCAAGCAGCTCCAGACCGTTTCGATATTAAAATTCAAGGTCGTGGAGGGCATGGTGCCTACCCACATCAAACAATTGATAGTATTGTCGTTGGAGGTCAGCTCATTAACAACTTACAACAAATTGTTAGCCGTAAAGTAGATCCATTGGATTCAGCCGTTGTATCTGTGACCTCATTTGAGGCAAAAAATCCTTACAATGTAATTGCTGACTATGCAGAGATGATCGGTACAGTTCGTACTTTCAAAGAAGAGACTCGTAATTTTATCGAAAAAGAAATGGAACGAGTGGTTCGTGGAACATGTGATGTGAATGGCGCTGATTATGAATTTACCTATACACGCGGCTATCCGACCCTCATCAACCATAAGGAAGAAACCGAATTTGTTGCAAAATTGTCGGAAGACGTTCCAGGAGTAAACAAGGTTGCTGAAACCGAACCTGTTATGGGTGGAGAAGATTACGCGTATTATTTACAGCATGTAAAAGGTACCTTCTTCTTTACAGGTGCAGAGAATCCAGAATGGAAGGACTCTTACCCTCACCATCATCCGAAGTTTGATATTGATGAGCGTGCACTTTTAATCGCAGCAAAGATATTAGGAAAAGCAACATTAGAATATATGAAAGTTCATGCAAAAGAGGCTGTAAAATAAACACCATATAAACAGCATCACTATTTAAAAAGGGGGAAGAGCAATGAGTGAAAATGCAACGAATCTTTGGAAGGATTGGAAATTACATCTTTTAGTATTTGCCATTGTTTTGGTGACTGAATTGATAGGCACACATCGTATTCCAATTGGAGCAGGGGTAATTTTATTACTACCAATGTTGTATGCAGTTATCGTTGGAATCGCGGTCTATTTTACTCCACTTGTTACAGAAAAGATGTCTAAAAATGCGGAGAATCTTGTTTTTATTTCCGTAACATTATTGATTGCAAAATTTGGTGTACAAGCAGGTCCAGCTTTACCTCAATTAATTGAAGCAGGTCCAGCTTTAATGCTACAAGAACTAGGAAACTTAGGTACTATTTTTATTGCGTTACCTATCGCGGTATTCTTAGGATTAAAACGAGAAGCAATTGGTATGACGCACTCCATTGGAAGAGAACCAAACTTAGCCCTTATTACGGATAAATATGGTCTTTCTTCTCCAGAGGGTCGTGGAGTAATGGCGATCTATATTTTCGGTACAGTGTTTGGATCGATTTTCTTAGGTCTTATTTCAGGATTTTTAGCAACAGCTACACCACTCCATCCATACTCGTTTGCAATGGCAACAGGTGTAGGAAGTGGAAGTATGGCTGCAGCATCACTCGGGCCACTTGTCGCGGCATATCCAGACATGGCAGATACAATAACTGCATTCTCAGGAGCAAGTAACCTATTAACTTCTGTAACAGGATTGTACGCTAGTATTTTCATAGGTTTGCCATTAACGGTGAAGCTATATAATGTTCTTTCAAGAGTAAGAGATAAAAAAGCTGCGAATTCGACTTCAAAGGGGGCGTAACAACCAATGTTAAAAAGTATTCAAGAATGGGTCTTATTATTTATCATTTGTTCTATATCAGTTCTTGCAGGAAACTGGATTGGTTATGATGTTATGCCACTTGCAGCTATTCCAGGAATACTTGTTCTAGCTGGAGTAAGTTTAGTTGGATTAATTATTCATAAAGCCATTCCATATAAAAAAGTACCAAGTATTGCCTACATTGGGATTCTAGCATTCATTATCACCATCCCAGGCATGCCATTCCAAGAAAAATTTGTAGAATGGACAGCACAAGTGAATCTATTAGCAATCGCAACACCAATCTTAGCCTATGCTGGTATTTCCATCGGACGCTCATGGGCGGACTTCAAAAAATTAGGCTGGAGAACAATCGTTATCGGTATGTTCGTTCTACTCGGAACCTACCTCGGATCCGCAATCGTAGCTGAAATCATCCTACGATTCCAAGGAATCATCTAATGGGACACAGGGACAGGTCCCTTGTCCCAAACCATTTACTAAAGAAGGTCTGTATTTATGCAGGCCTTTTTTCCTGTTTTTTAAATGATTCCAAGTGTTTTGAACAAATCTACTCCCGAAAAATCCAAATCTAAAGACCTGCTTTTCTAAAGAATTCCTCTTCAATTCTGCCATTATTGTAAACAAATCTCCTACTTTTCTACTGTAAAAACTTTACAGTCTATCAATAAGCCCTTAATATTCAGTAGTTATTCTGTAAAGAGATTCCTGGTATAATGAAAATATACTTCAAGAATATTCCGTGTATTATAAAATTATATTTTAAAAGAGGGGAGAATTATGAATGAATGTTAAGTGGTGGAGAAATGTTGTATTAGCCTCAGCCATAACAGTACCATTAGCACCTACTGTTCATGCTGATAATGAACCATCAGATGTAGCTCAAGCTCGATCAACTTCTTCGGACAGTACAGAACCTGTCATTTTTGTTGGTCCAGCTGGCAAGACGCTTGTTTCGAACGAAAGTACAACACCAATTGGTCCAGGTGTTAAGCTTGCTAGCTTTGAAAGGTTTGACGCTCGAGGCTGGCTAAACGGTGAAGTAATGACCATTAACTTAGGAAATGATAGCATTTCAACGGATTTACTTTTTCCTGGCAGTGTTTCATCTGCCCAACCATTGTCAGAAATGGCTAAGGCAGCAGGTGCAATTGCTGGAGTCAATGGAGATTTCTTCGATATTAATAATACGAAAGCACCTCTAGGTACTGTAGTTAGTAAAGGGGAGATGGTAAAAGGGCCACAAGGTAGTCACACACTCACTGCAAGTGTTGATAATAATGGTTTAGGTCATATATCTACCATTCTATTAGATGGAAAAATTAAGCTACCTAGCGGAGAAATCACACTTGACGCACTCAATCAATATGGAATTTCTAAAGATGGCATTGGATTGTACACATCTGTCTGGGGAACTGCAGAAAGATCACAGGCGGGTAGCCCAGTGCATGAAGTTATGGTCGTAGATGGAAAGGTTACAGCTGTAACAGAAGGAGCAGGGAGTGGTGCTATTCCTGAAAATGCTTATATACTTGTTGGACGTGAAAAAGGTGCAGAGACTTTAAGCGCTTTATCTGTTGGAGATGAAGTAAGTGTAGAATATGCGCCAAAGACTGACATCGATGTTTCCTTTGCTGTTGGAGGAAATATCAAGCTTATTGAAAATGGAGAGGTTATTTCGAATCTGGATGATACGACTTCTGCACCTCGAACTGCTGTCGGCTTTTCAGAGGATCGAAAAACAATGATTTTAGCAGCAGTTGATGGACGTCAAACAGATAGTCGTGGTATGACATTTAAAGAATTAGCACAACTGATGAAAGAATATGGTGCACATTATGCTTTGAACCTTGATGGTGGAGGTTCCACAACAATGGTCGCACGAAAGCCTGATACGAATGACGTGAAAGCTGTGAATCAGCCTTCCGATGGATCTGAACGTTCAGTACCGAATGGAATTGGAATTTTTGCAAAAGCTGGAAGTGGTGAATTAAGGAGCTTTGCAGTTAACACAGTATTTGAATCTGATAAGAGTAACCGTGTATTTCCTGGATTAACAAGAACATTTATTGGTTTAGGGCATGATGAAAATTACGCTCCCGTTTCAGTTGGTGAAGTGAAATGGAAGACACTCCCGGCAGATGTTGGTAAGTTTGAGGGAAATGGCGTTTTCCACGCTAAAAAGTCAGGTAATGCCATTGCCCAAGCACAAGTGACATCTGCAAAGGGTTCGATGGAGATTACAGTCCTCGGTGAATTGGATCGAATTGAAGCTTCACAAGCGCGCCTAAGTTTAGAAATAGGTCAACAATCGAGTTTTTCTATTAATGGCTATGACAAAGACGGGTACAGCGCACCGATTGAAGCTAGAGATGTGAGTTTGGACTATGATGAGTCAGTTATTTCTATTATGGAAAATGTCGATGGCAGCTTTACCGTTGTTCCTAAGGTTGACGGTGCGTCAGCGCTAATAACACTAAAAGTAAAAGATGAGGTTACGTATCTGCCAGTTACAATTGGTCTAGCTACAAAGAAAATTGATGATTTTGAAGAGATAAGTGGATGGTCTTTTACAAAATATCCAAGTGCAGTAGGTGCATCCATGAATCATGTTGCTGGTAGGGATGGAAAAGGAATCGAGTTAGCATACGATTTTTCAACAACAACCGCAACTCGTGCTGCCTATTTACAAGCGTCTCCAACGATTGAATTACCTGGTGATGTTCAGAAAATGGGTCTTTGGGTAAAAGGAGATGGAAATGGAGCTTGGCTTCGTACTGTCCTTGAAGATGCGGGAGGCACAAGATACACATTAACACTTGCCGATGCAGTAGATTGGACAGGCTGGAAGTACGTTGAAACAACAGTACCTGAAGGCGTAAGGTACCCTGTAAAGCTTTGGAGAATCTATCCAGTTGAAACAAACAGAAACGATCAATACACGGGTCAATTAGTATTTGATGATGTGACTGTTAAAGTCCCAACCTCAATTGAGGTTCCAGAAGTAACGAAAGATCCGGACCCGCTTATTATTCAAAATGGCGAAATTGAAAAAGGACGTTGGACATTTGCAGTACTAGCCGACAGCCAGTTTGTTGCAAAGGATCCAAACAGTTCTCAAGTACAAATGGCAAGAGAATCCCTAAGACAAATCGTTGCAGCAAACCCAGACTTCCTTGTCATTAACGGGGATTTAGTTGATACAGCATGGGAAGAGGATTTTGAACTTGCTGAGCAGATTTTACAAGAAGAAGTCGGAGATAAACTCCCAATCTATTATATCCCTGGAAACCACGAAATTATGGGGCCAGGTACATTGGATAACTTCTTAGCAGTCTATGAAAATAACCGATACACGTTTGATCACAAGGGCACAAGATTTATTTTACTTGACTCATCAACAGGAAGTTTCCGTACGAGTGATTTCCAACAGCTACTTGACCTCAAAAAGGCATTAACCGAAGCTGCAAAGGATCCAAATGTGAAAAACGTAGTTGTGATGGCGCATCATCCAACGCGTGATCCACTACCAACGAAGAATAGTCAGCTTAGTGATCGAAAAGAATCTAATCTGCTCGAAAAATTCTTAACGGATTTCCGTCAGACGTCAGGTGGAAAAGGAGCACTATTTGTCGGTGGTCATGCTCATACTGTAAGTGTTGAACGTGTCGAAGGTGTTCCATATATGGTTGTAGGACCTTCAGGAAAAGCACCATATGGATCCAGTGATGCAGGTGGTTTCTACGAATGGACGATGTTCGGTGTCGATCCAACTCCTGTACCTGACAAGGCAATGGGGCCTGAACAATCAAATGGTCAAAGTTCTGTGTCTGGTACTGACTGGATTCAAGCTGAGGTGAATCCGTTATTAGTAGATATTACCGTTCAAGCACCAGCAACAATAAAAGTAGGAGAAGCAGTACAAGTTGAGGCAACTGGTCATCAAAAAGACAACCTAAACTTCCCACTTCATTATCCAGCCACAGTTCAATGGGAAGGCAGTGATAACGTCTTTATCGGTAGTGGAGAAGAACTGAAAAGTGCAGAAATTGCAGGTAAATACGCTGCACTATTCGACCACACAACAGGGGGACTAAAAGCTCTAAAAGCAGGAAAAATAACACTGAAAGTCGAAGCAAACCAAATGACTAAAGAACAAACTATCACTATCGAATAATGGGACAGCGGGACAGGTTCACTGTCCCGTTTTTTTTATGCTTGGGACAAGGGACCTGTCCCCGCGACCCACCCGCACCGGTTAGCCCATTTATTTCACTGCTGCTACGCCCTTGTTTATGATGTTATTTATCAATTCCCCCAATTCTTTTGGTGATTTGTCCATTCCATTTTTTAACCATCTTTTGATCACATATATACTTCCACTTATAATGAAAGTACTAAAATATTCGGAAACATTTTCATCTAGATGGTTGCCGGACCAGTTTTTCATGAGGTATCCGTGCACAATATCCATGATTTTTTGCTGGAAGGTGGTATCTACATTTTCATTCAATAAGGTTTGGCAAATATCTTTCTTGGTGACGATATATTCCAGTAATTTTTCTGTCATTTGTAAGGTCTCGTCTTCTTTGTCAAAATCATATTGGTTGAGATACGTAATCATATCCTCCATAATTTCTTCTTCTATTTTTTCGAGAAGGTCAAAGTGGTCAGAATAATGAGCATAAAAAGTAGACCGATTGATATCTGCTACTTCACAGATTTCCTTCACTGTAATCGTGGAAATTGGTTTTTCTTTTAATAGCTTCATAAGGCTATCCTTTAGCACCATGCGTGTGTATTGTTTACGTCTGTCTAGTTTAGCTGAAGTCATAGTTAATCCCTCTTTTGGAAGTTATCCAACACATTAGATAATTATGTTGCGAAACGTACTCAAATTAATAAACTGTTTGTTAAATAGGCAACACCGTGTCGATATAATATTATAGTGGAATTGCCGGTTATGCAAGAGAGGGTGAATCATTATAGATATTGCAGCACGAATTATTAAACATAAAAAATCCGTCGTCATAACGTTTATGCTCCTCACACTTTTAGCCACCATTGTTCAGTTTGGGGTGGCCGTTAACTATAATATGGTTGACTATTTGCCGGAGGATGCTCCTTCTGTGAAAGCCATGGAAATTATGGAAGAGGAATTTGAAGGGGCTGTGCCGAATACGAGGGTCATGATTCATGACGTCACGATACAGGAAGCACTTGGTTATAAAGAGAAGCTCTCTGAAATTGATGGCGTATCGGATGTCACTTGGTTAGATGATGCCATTGATATTAAAACGCCGATCGAAATGGCGGATGAAGAAACTGTTGAATCTTACTATAAAGAAAACAATGCACTGTTTTCTTTAAGCATCGAAAAGGGAGACAAAGTTGCGGTAACGGATGCTATCTACGAGGTAATTGGTGAAGACAATGCGATGGCAGGTGAAGCACTAGATACAGCCACTTCACAGAAGATGGCTGGTCAAGAATCATTTTATGCCGCTCTCTTATTGGTACCAATCATTATCATCATCTTGGTATTATCAACGAACTCTTGGGTGGAGCCGTTATTTTTCCTTACTGCCATAGGGGTTTCGGTGCTCATCAACCTTGAACTAATATTTTTCTTGGAGAAGTATCGTTCGTAACCCAATCAGTTGCACCGATCCTACAACTAGCGGTGTCACTCGATTATGCGATCTTTTTACTTCATAGTTTTTCAGACTATCGAAAGACAGTTGCCGATCCAAAAGAAGCGATGCAACTTGCGATGAAAAAATCATTTCCTGCAATTACGGCAAGTCATCAACCACATTTTTCGGGTTTATGGCATTATCGTTAATGAATTTCCAAATTGGTTCAGACCTTGGAATCAACCTTGTAAAAGGGATTTTACTAAGTTTTATAAGTGTTATGGTGTTTTTACCAGCTCTAACTTTGTTATTTTATAAGTGGATCGATAAAACACAGCACAAACCACTGATCCCAAGATTTAACAAAGTCGGAAACATTGTAGTGAAATTGAGAATCCCAAGTCTATTATTAGTAGCACTGTTAATTGTACCAGCATTTATGGCCCAAAGTGAGACGAATTTCATCTATGGTCTTGGAGATCAACCAGAGTCTACGAGGGCTGGTAGTGATAAAATGAAAATCCAGGAAGAATTTGGAGCCTACACTCCTATGGTTTTACTTGTACCAAAAGGGGATATGGCAAAAGAAGAAGCATTCGTTCAGGATATTGAGAAGATTGATCAGGTGTCGAGTGTTCTAGCGTACGTTAACACTGTGAGTAGCGCGATTCCTCCAGAGTATTTGGACGAATCGATCACTGAGCAATTTTATTCAGACAACTACAGTCGCATTATTATAAATACAACAACTAAAAATGAAGGCGACCAAGCATTTTCTTTAATCGAAAATATTAAACAAACTGCTGAAGAGTATTATGGAGACGAAGCACATTCACTTGGGGAAAGCGTGACCTTGTATGATATCAAAAATACGATTCAAAAGGATAACGCATTGGTGAATCTCTTAACGGTTCTTACGATTGCCCTTGTCCTTATAGTGACATTCAAGTCAATCTCGTATCCTATCGTGTTATTGCTCACGATTCAGACTGCTGTTTGGATCAATCTCTCCGTCCCATATTTTTCAGATTCGTCATTGGTGTATGTTGGTTACTTGATCATCAGTACGGTACAGCTTGCCGCAACGGTAGACTATGCGATTCTCTTGACCGAAGACTACACAACGAATCGAAAACAAATGTCTGCACGTAAAGCAATTAAGAAAACACTTGATGAGAAGACTTTTTCAATTGGAATTTCGGCAGCCATTTTATCGAGTGTAGGCTTTATTTTAGCCTTTACCTCATCAAATCCAATCGTATCTTCAATTGGACTGCTGCTAGGAAGAGGAACCTTGCTTGCGTTTATCATGGTCGTATTTTTCCTGCCAGCTCTTGTTTTGGTTTTTGATAAGGTTATTGAGAAAACTACATGGAAAGCAAATCATTATAAGGAGAAATGAGGATGAAGAGAATTCACAAAGTACTATTAATCTTACTTGCTATCACTCTCGTATTGCCGTCATTTCTTGTCACTGCTGCATCGCCTGAAGGAATTATATCTACGAAAGATGAGGTTGTGTATGCAACGCTGAGTGCTAATGGGAAGCAGCAAGATCTGTATGTGGTAAACACATTGGATATCGAAAAAGCAGGGAAGATTGTTGATTATGGATCATATTTAACATTAAAAAACTTAACAGACTTCTCTGAGATCATCCAAAAAGAGAATACAGTAGAATTGGAAGCACCAGAGGGGAAATTCTATTATCAAGGCTCAATCGATGAAAAAGCACTTCCTTGGAATATTGATGTTTCGTATATGCTAGACGGTAAAGAAATGGCACCTAAAGAACTAGCTGGTCAAGACGGAAAAATTGAAATACGGATTAAAACCTCTACTAATAAAGAAGTGAATCCGGTCTTCTTTACAAATTATTTATTGCAAATTTCATTAACACTTGATCCAGCTCTTTACACGAATATTGATACTGAAGCAGGAATGCTTGCAAATGCAGGGAAGAACAAACAAGTTACGTTTACTGTAATGCCTGAAAAAGAAGAAGAATTCGTACTCCAAGCAGATGTAATCGATTTTGAGCTTGATGGTATCAACATCACAGCCGTTCCATCATCGATGTCGATTGATGCACCTGAAATCGATGAAATGACAGAAGACATGTCATCTTTAACAAACGGCATCAAGCAGTTTCATGATGGAGTAGGAGAGTTAAAGAATGGCGTATCCGAGCTAAATAGTGGTGTGCAGGAACTTCAAAACGGTTCTGGTCAATACAATAAAGGGATGGCCGATATTAACAAGGCTTCTTCTGGTCTTGTCAATGGTTCGAATGAAATTGGGAAAGCTCTTGAACAGATAAGCAAGTCTCTAAATGCTGGGGCTGAGGATGTGAATCTTGGCGATCTTGAAAAATTAACAGCTGGACTTCAGCAAATCTCAATGAGTTTACAAGGGACAGTAACAGAAATAGCCAAGCTTAAGGAAGGCTATGGGAGTGCTTACGGTGCATTAGAGAAAGCAATAGCGACTATCCCAGCAGCCACAATTACAAAAGAACAAATACAAGAGCTGCAAAAGAGCGGAGCAAATCAGGAAGTTGTCAATCAACTTCTGAACACATATACGGCAGCGCAAACTGTTAAAGGAATCTATTCTCAGGTCAAAGATGGGCTTACCGCAGTAGACGGTGCTTTAGCTGGATTAATGAATGGACTTACTGAAGTGGCATCAAATCTCGATCATATGGCAACCGAGGTTTCAGCATCATTAAAAGCATCTGGTGCTACAGAATCTCTTGCTAAATTACAGCAAGGACTTGCCGCATTATCCGCCAATTATCAAACATTTCATTCAGGATTGGTGCAATACACAGGTGGAGTCGGTCAGTTATCGAAATCTTATCAAAACATGCATCAGGGAATTGTGAAATTGTCACGTGGTACGGGTGAACTTGACAACGGTGTTGGTGAATTACACAGTGGTACTCGAGAATTATACGAGTCTACGAGTGATTTACCAGAACAAATGAAGGAAGAAGTGGACCGCATGATGTCTGAGTATGATAAATCAGATTTCGAAGCTGTCTCTTTTGTATCGGAACAAAATAAAAATATCAATCTCGTCCAATTCGTCATAAAAACAGAAAGCATTAAACAAGAAGAACCAAAAACAACAGAAGTGGAAGAAAAAGAAACCAAAGGCTTCTGGGCTAAGTTGCTCGATTTGTTTAAATAGGTAGTAATTAAGGGGTGTCAGTAAACTGACACCTCAGAGTGTCGACAAAAGGCATTTGGGAATTCTCTTATTCCCAAATGCCTTTTATTTTTTCTTTTTTATCAAAAATAGCCACTATTTTTGAGTAAATACTGTCCCAGCTTGCATATGTTTTATGCA
>JAPSKD010000179.1 GCA_031177865.1 Bacillus sp. (in: firmicutes)
GAAACAGTTGTTATAGACTGCCCAAAATGTGAAATGACTTATGCTGTAACACCGTGCGGGTCTAGCGATATCAATAGGTAAAAAATACGCGTAAGAAAATACAATTATTTTGACGTTTAGGTTGCTACGGCAGCCTATTTTTTCACTAAAATAGCTGCCGGATAAATATGCAACTATATAAAAGGATTCTTTCTGATTTTATCGAAGTATAATAGTTACGTTCATATGGAAGGAGGAAACATAGTGAACAAACCTCTTTTAAAGGGAATGGAAGGTGTTTTTATTCCGGTAAATGACCCAAGTCATTCATCAAAATGGTATGAAGATAAACTTGGATTTAAACTACTGTACATAGAAGAGGAAGCCGCCGTTATGAAGATATCAGAAGAGTCACAAACGGTGGTTTGTCTCGTCAAATGCAGTAACCATCACCCCATGAAATTCCCAGAAAACAATTTTGGAGTAGGAAAATACTATAATTTTATTCCACAAAACTTTGAAGAGACACATAGATTGTTAGTAGAACAGGGTGTAAAAGTTGGACCTATTGGAGGGGAAGGCAATACTATGTTTTTTACTTTTTATGATCCCGATGGAAATCCATTAGGCGTTTGTCAATAAGCTATGAAAAACATTATAAGAAATATAAATTCCGAACAGAAGAACATTGATTCATTTGTTCTTCTGTTTTTTTATGATCGTCAACCGATCCAAGCTAGAGGCCATGACAATTCCCGTTGTATACCGAATTAAATCTACAGTAAGAAAGCCTTTACCTAGTATCAATGCTCCCAACAGAGTACCGCGAATCCGATTGATCCAATCCTCTTGATACAGCTGACTAAATTCGATACCAAAGCTGAACAAAAAACTGAGAAAGATTGCTGTTAACATGCTCTTTTTCAAAAATAAGAAGCGAAATCCGAAATAGACCATCATTGCCCATAGGACATCAGCAGCATTCTCTGCTAAAAAGGAGAATAAAAGATGGCCCAATTTTCTAGATGCTAGGCCCAGCAGAATCGTGATTACAACAGCAATAAAATAAGATTTCTTCAGTTGATCATGAGATACATTTTTAGAAATCATTGGCATCACCTTTTTTCCAACGTATAATCTAATTATATTAACACTTTTTTTGAGTATACAAGCATGAAATGGTAGAAGGGGGAGATTTTGCATGGACATATTTTTTAATGTTGAGAAATATTATCGTTACTTTTTTTCATGATGCTATATGGGTGGCAGGCTTTTTTTACTTATTACATAAGACTTTTGACAGTGAACGACTTAAACATATCTCTAAATATGTAATTCTAGTAGTTATGGCTTTCCTATTTCTTCATTCTGTATTAACCAGTATTTAACCTGTCGATCATTTAGGCAAATTAACTTGATATCTACACACTTTTTGAATATATCTACAAATCTTTCCTATAGAGGTGTTTAGTGTGCTAACAATTGAAGAAATTGAATCCATTGGGTCCTATATAGATCCGCTCTCTGAACTTTTGGTTAAAGTGGTGGATGACGGTGCGTCCATTGGTTTTTTACCTCCTATGAAGCTATCAGATGCGAGACAATACTGGCAAACTGTATTAAATCCAGATGTCATTTTATTTATTGCGAAAATTAATAACGAGATCGTTGGAACCATCCAAGTTCATTTATGTACCAAGCAGAATGGTCTTCATCGAGCTGAAATTGCAAAGCTAATGACAGGTCCCAATGCTAGACGAAAAGGGGTAGCCCGGGCATTAATGAAAGTTGCTGAGGAGCGAGCAGTAAGTGAAGCAAGAACGTTACTTGTCCTTGATACAAGAGAAGGGGATCCCTCCAATCATCTCTATCAATCAACTGGATTTATTCCTGCTGGGAAAATTCCAAACTTTGCTCTATCCGGAAAAGGCGAACTAGATACCACTGTTATTTATTATAAAAATTTATGAATGAACTAAAAAATCCCAGGGTTCTTTTAATGTCCTGGGATTTTTTTTGATCTAACAGTGGATTTAATTTTTACCACAATATCGACCTGAATTTCCTTACTAGCTGTATATAATAAATGTGAATGGAGTTGTTCTATTTGATCTATTGATTCTACTAACATTAGTAAGGAAAGAAGGATTCAAAAATGTAGGATAAAAAAACTGTCAGTTTGCTCGTTTATGGCATATCTATTTTAGCTGTAATTGCAACTTCTGTTGGTATATTCTCAAAAAGTGTTCCTTTAGATTATGAGCATATTTCCATTCGCGGTGAAACGGTCAGGATCTATGGTAAAGGTATTTTATCAGGATATGTCAGGAGATGTGGCGATTCAGGGTATTGCACAGGATGTGGTTACATTATGTATTGCCCTCCCACTACTCTTGACTGCACTCTATTTTGCCAGAAAAGGTTCAATAAAGGGCAGAATCATACTCTCTCTCTGGCTGTATACTCTATTTCTTTCTTACATACCTTTTTTATTTAGTAATGGCGATGTTTAATTCAATGTTTTTAGTATATGTCCTACTTTTATCGGCTAGCTTCTTTGCATTGATTCTAATGCTCACTTCACTCTATTTTGAGAACCTCAGTAAATATTTTCATACAAGGTTGCTAGTTAAGCTCTTAGGTGGATTTCTACTATTTAATGCCCTGGCTATGGGCTGTATATGGCTGCAGGTTGTCGTTCCTCCACTATTTAATGAACATATACCAATAGATTTAGATCATTAAACAACATTAATTGTTCAAGGATAAGATTTAGCATTGTTTCTACCGGTCTCGTTCATTTCAGGTGTCTTTTTGTATAAAAGAGAGCCAATTGGCTATCTACTAGGTCCCGTTTATTAACACCGATATCGTAGTGAACTTATAGTCATTATAAAATAATCCATGGATACATTCCTATCCAGGGATTATTTTTTGTTATAGGTGGATATGCAGGAGAGTTTAATCGTGACGTTTGTAGATAATGTTGATAAGATGATAAAAAAATAACTGCCAAAATAAATCCATTAATGCGACTAGTAGACTGAAAGCGGGATTGTTCATGAGAGTGATAGGTATTGATTTATCAGGGCCAAGTAATCATAAAGATACAGTTTTATCGTTATTTGAAAATCAGGATAGGGAATTGAAATTTCTCAAACTAATGAGAGATGTAAGCGATCTTCATATATTAGAAGAAATTGAGGCTCAAAGTAAGATAGATGAGGTTATCATTGGAATCGATGCCCCTTTGTCATATGAGGATGGCGGAGGGGACAGACAAGGAGATAAGCTCCTAAGACAGTTTATTATTTCGTTGGGGATGAAGTCTGGATCGATCATGCCTCCCACTTTCAATCGAATGGTCTATCTTACTTTGAGAGGGATTAAACTTACAAGAGAAATTGAAAATATGAGGACTTTCAATCCAATCTCTATCGTAGAAGTTCATCCAGGCGCAGTAATCGCTTCAAGACTTCCTCATGAAGATATAAAATATGTATTGAACTACAAACAAGATTTATCCGCAAGAACTTTTATACGAAACTGGCTTGGAGAGCAACAAATAAACGAGCTGCCTGCATTTATAGAAGAAGAAAGTCATACAATTGATGCGTGTGCAGCTGCCTTAGGAGCTTGGCATTGGAAGGACCCATTGTTTGCGCCAAAATGGCTGCTTCCTGCAAATCCTCCTCTTCATCCATATGACTATTGTTGTTAATTAAAGGAAATTAAGGAGGAAATTAAGGTGAAATATTATATTGTCGATGTGTTTGCCGAAAACAAATATGAGGGAAATCAATTAGCTGTATTTATTCCTGACAGAAAAATTGAGACTGCCGAAATGCAAAAAATTGCCAGAGAAATCAACTTTTCGGAAACAACCTTTATTATCGCAGGCTTACAGGATAATGGAGGTTATGATGTTAAGATTTTCTCTCCTGATTCTGAATTACCTTTTGCCGGACATCCAACCCTCGGAACAGCCTATGTTATCAAGAACGTATTAGACCGTTCAGAAAGTCGTAAAATTAAACTTAATTTACCTGTTGGACAAATACCAGTTGTTTTTGAAAATCAATACGCCTGGATGACCCAAAACCAACCTGAATTTGGCGCTAATGTTGAGATTGATAGAATTGCAGCTGCACTACAAATTAATCGAGAAGATATCAATACTGATTTTCCGATACAAGTGGTTTCGACAGGATTACCAAGTGTTATTGTCCACTTGAATTCATTGGATGCTGTAAGCCGTTGTAAAATTAATCATCGAGCCTATGCAGACCTATTGAATGATATGGGAGATGTAAATTTACTGGTTTTTACACCTGAAACTGCAAGCCCAGAAAACGATATAAATGTAAGGTTATATATGCCTATACCGGGATATTTAGAAGATCCAGCAACAGGAAGTGCGAATGGAAATTTAGCAGGATATCTATTGGAACATAACTTTTTCCATGCCAATGAAATAAACTATCGTGTTGAACAAGGTGCTTTTATGGGCAGACCATCGTTACTAAAAATAAAGGCCCAAAAGTCTGATGACCACTTTCTTATCCAAGTCGGCGGTCGAGTTTTTGTCATTGCAGAGGGTAAGTGGTATTAAGAATCAAGTGAAGGGATTTATACTATGCAAACATTGCCACAAACACAACCGGTAAAGAAATACATACCACTTTCATTTTTTGTTATTTTTCTAGGATACCTAGTTTTTGGGTTATCTGAGAATATCAAGGGACCAGCGATTCCTCAAATGCAAATCGATTTTGGGATCGACGAGCTGCAGGTTGGTTTTCTATTAGCCATTAATTCAATTGGTTTTTTAATCGCTTGCAGCTTTACCGGTGCTTTTTCATCAAAAGTCGGCATTAAGCTGACGAGTCTGCTAGCCTTTGCAACTATGGCAATATCAGGTGTTTTTATTTATTTTTCTAGTAATTTTGCCATTTTTTCTGTTTCCTATTTCATTATGTATTTAGGAAATGGGATGTTAGAAATTGCGTTGGCGATTTTGGCTGCAAGAATTTTTACAAAAAATACTGGCTTTATGATGAATCTATCTCATTTTTTTTATGGACTTAGTTCTACGGCTGCTCCTTTGATGGCGGCAGGCTTAATGGGGACGACATTTATCGGGGGACGTGAGTTAGGCTGGCAGGGTATGTATTTTTTCATGCTCTCATTATGCATCATCCCTATGATTCCAGCATTATTTAGTAGCCTTCCAGTTGATAAAACAACTACTCACGAGCGCCTGCCTATTAAGATGTTCTTAAAGGATCGGGTAGCTTGGTTTATTATTATCATCCTTTCATTTGGAGTAATCTTGGAGCTTTCGATTGCTGGATGGCTTGTTAACTTTCTAGAGAGATCTTTTCAATGGAGTTCAACGGCTGCCTCTGGTATGTTATCCATCTTTTTTCTCTGTTTTATGGTAGGAAGGTTACTTCTAGGATTTATAACCGATAAAATAGGTTTTATGATCTCAATCATTGTTTTTTCCGGTCTTGCTGGAATTACGACCATTTTGGCTACATTATTCGGATCATCAGGGGTATGGTTATATTCAGCCGCTGGGTTTGGGATTGCACCCGTTTATCCGACCGTAATGGCATTGATCGCTAAAAGATATCCTAATGGAATTGACGCTGCGATTACCGTTACCGTAACGGTTATGGGCATTGTGGTGGTTATTAGCAATTTACTTTTAGGAGCGCTAATTGAATTTTTTAAAAGATGGTTCACTAATCTTCTTGGTGCGGAAATGGGTCTAATGAGAGGATTTCAGGCAGGATTTATTTTTATTGGCCTCTGTGGGTTGTTATGCTCCGTTTTTAGTATTATTTTGTATCGGTATTTGAGGAAGCGAAATGAAGTCATGTAGACGAGGTGACCATTTGGGTTGCCTCTTTTATTTGAGAGGAGTGTTATAAATGGATAAACTGGCCTGTTATTTTTTATTCCAGGCTTAGGGGAAACGCTAAGAGTAAATGGCAAAGCATGTAAAAGACGAGGAGCTTCTTGAACAGATGTCAGTAAGAGGCGGAACGCCTCTATTGGGTATTGGAGTCGAAGTAGAGGAATGTTTTATCCATTGTGCGAAAGCTTTTAAACGCTCAGGATTATGGGAAGCTAGTTCTTGGGCTGAAAAAGAAACATTACCATCTGTAGCAAAAATTATTTTTGAACATGCACAACTTCCGGGTAGTAGTGTCGAATCGATAGAGGGTAGACTTAAAGAAAGTTATACTAAAAGACTTTATTAAGTAGGATTCCACTTTCGATTATGACAAAAAATATAAGAGGTATGGCTGATTTGGGTAGAATCATAGAATAATTGTGCCCGTGTAATTTGGGTAACCATACGCCATGAAATTAAAAATCCCAAGTGAATTACCATCACTTGGGATTTCATTTTATAGATAAGGACTTTCATGTTTCGCTTTCAGCATATTCCAACGGCGATCAACTTCTTTATCAAACATCTCCAGCATTTCTTTGCTGTTTTCATTAAGGAGATGTTTCGTTTTACCCATCAGCTTCAACCATTCGGATACAGCTAATCGTTTATTTTTCTCCTCAGGATTATAGGTAACCGTTGTAATTCCATGCTCCACTTCATAAAGAGGGAAGAAGCAGGAGTTAACAGCAGCCTCCACAATCGTTTGTCCTAATTCATCCTTTGATTTCCAATTAAGTGGACAGGTAATTAGAATCTTCCCGTATACCAAGCCTTCATTGTTAGCATACCATTGGGCTTTTGCTGCTTTCTTTAATAGGTCGCGATCGAAAGCTTCTGTACCTGTAAATACATAAGGAATATGAGTAGCTGCCATAATTTGAGCAGTATCCTTATGATGGAATGGCTTTCCATTTTGGAAGCCCCCAATATTGGATGTACTCGTCATATGTCCCATCGGAGTAGAGTAGGATAGCTGACTGCCTGTATTCATGTAACCTTCATTATCATACTCAAGAATGATCATTTTATGGTTACGTAAAGCCGTTCCAATCGCAGGACCCATGCCGATGTCCATACCACCGTCACCCGTCACCATGACGAAAGTAAAGTCATCACTCAAACCAAGTTCGGCTAGTTCACCTCGTCTTTTCCTTTCATGGAACATTTCCACTAGACCGGAAAGGGTAGCAGAGCCATTTTGGAAAAGGTTATGAATATAGGTTGCTTTATGAGAGCTATAAGGGAAACCAGTGGTAACAACCATAGCACAACCAGTGTGGAATAATGCAACGATGTCACCTTCAATTCCTTTGAAAAACAACTCCAGTCCAGAGAAAATTCCACAGCCTGGGCAGGCACCGTGACCAGAAGCCAGCCGTTTTGGTTTTTTCGTTAAACTCCTCAAAGGCGGGATTTTCACTTTGAGTTCGCCAGTTTTTTCATCAGGAGTTACTGTGATTAGACCAGTATTTAAGTCTTCTTTTTTCATTGGATTTAAAACGCGCTTCGGAGCAAACTCTGCGTTTCCAGGATTATGCCCAAAGTAGTCAAAAGGCTTCTCAGCAAATCCTTTCTCGGCAGCTTCTAAAGCTAACTCGAAAAAGTGTTCCGCGTCGTCTGCATAAAAGTCTTTTCCACCCAATCCGTAAATTCGGTTGATCACCTTTGTATGAGCATTTCCAACGGTTTGTAGTGCGGCTCTTAGTTCAAGAGCCATGTTTCCACCATGCGCTCCGTAAGAATCTGCACGGTCACCAACTGTAACAGCTTTTACGTTTTTCAAGGCATCCGCTAATTGTTTTTGAGGGAAGGGACGTATCATATTTGGTGAAATAACGCCTGCTTTAATCCCTTTCAAACGGAGACGGTCGACTACGTCTTTACAAACCTCAGCTGCAGAATTCAACATAAATACCGCCACCTCAGCATCCTCCATACGATATAAGTCAAGGATCGGATACTCACGTCCCGTTAATTCTGCATATTCTTTTGAAATTCGCTCAAACACTGCTTCCGCATTGTACATCGCTTCTGATTGTTGATAACAGTTATTAATATAGTCAGGTTCATTCATATATGGACCGATGGTTACTGGATTCTCACGATCTAAAGCGTGAGGGAAGTTTCTTGGAGGCTCCCCAATAAATTTTTGCACATCGCTTCTATTTTTTATGACCTGAACACGGCGTTTTTGGTGGGAAGTAAAATACCCGTCGAACGAAACGATCACTGGCAGTCTGACCGCCGGATCTTCTGCTAATTTAATCGCAATAATGTTCATATCATAAACGATTTGCGGATCACGAGCCATTAGGATTGGCCATCCCGTATTCAAACCGAAATATAAATCAGAATGATCACCATGGATATTTAATGGACCTGAAACAGAGCGGTTCACTAAATTTAATACCATCGGAAACCGGGTTCCGGATTGAACTGGAAGCTGCTCTAACATATAAAGGAATCCATTAGCACTGGTAGCGTTAAAAACACGGCCGCCGCCAGTTGAAGCTCCGTAGCATATACCTGCAGAACCATGTTCGCCATCTGCTGGAATTAAAACGATATCATGTTCACCTCTGGATTTCATTCCATCAAGGAATTGTGCAACCTCAGTTGATGGGGAAATAGGGAAGTATCCCATTACATGATAATTAATTTGGTGGGCAGCATAGGCAGCCATTTCATTACCTGATTCAAAAACAAAACTTTGCTCAACCGTACCCATTTCGGTTTTAAGATTTTCTTGGTTTATTTCAATGGACATATAGACCCCGTCCTTTCCTTAGTTTTGAGTAACTAAATCAAATAAATGGGGCACACGGTTTTTATCCGCATAACCATCATTAAATTCTCGTTCGCCTGATAACGCTTCCACTGGACAGGCCGTTACACATTTCAAACAGCCTTTGCAATATTGGTAGTCAATCCCTTTGAGGAACATTTGTGGTCGACCTTTTTTATCAGCTTTTTCTTCCCATACAAAGCAAAAATCTGGGCAGGCTGTATCACAAGCAGCGCAATTGATACATTTTTCCTCATGAAAATGAGGGAGCATACCCGCGCGTGAAATACTTAAATCCTTTAACATACTATTACCTGGATTGATAATCGTACCGCCAATAGCCTGAGTTTCATAACCAAGAACAGGTTCTGGTCTTGAAAAAGGTTTAGGTTCGGCGCCATCTTCGGCAAGATACGTTTTAAATTCTACTTCATTAAATCCACGGTCAAACGTCCGAATATTTGGATCAACCAGATGTGGATATTTTTTTTCAAAGGTACGTCGGATCGTTTGTTTCATCGATTCTGGATCTAAAAAGTCCAAGATACGATAAAGTGCACCCAACATAGCAGTGTTGGCTTTCGTTTGTTCTTCTAACCCGATACCAGTGGCATCAATGATGGCAATGGTTCCGCCAGTTATTTTCATAAGATTTTTAAGTTCGTCAGGGGATTTTTGTGAGTTTACTAGGATCGTGCTGTCAGGATAGATCCCGCTTGTACAGTCGATGGTTTTAAAAAGGGCATCATGGAAAATGCCGACAACATGAGGGCGTTCTATTGGTGTGGTGTCTCGAATGTTCGTTTCCGGCTCGCAAAAACGTATATGGGCTTTTACTGGGGAACCCTTTTTCTCAGAACCATATGATGAAAAACCGACTCCATTCAGTCCGTTTCCAACAACTCCGTCCTCGGAGAGCATTTTACCAGCCAGATTAGCTCCTAACCCGCCAATGGACTCAAGGCGGATTTCAAAAAAACCTAATTCATTTGTTTTTGGCAATTTTGACAAAAGTATTCCTCCTATCTATGAAACGGAGTTTAATATAGAATATTATAAATATTCTATAAATTAAATTATTTTAATTGTAACAGGACATGAAAACAAATACAACAGATTTTTGTAATCAGATGTAGGAACCCATATGGAGTTGGTTTTATTAGATAGGTGAAATACAATTGTGATATATAACAGATAAAAATATGTTATATAACAAGTAAAGAGAGGCAGGTATGAAAACAAATGGAAAGTTGTTTGTAGTTCACTTGTGCCCATTTCATACATATAATGCTAAAGGGAAATAGT
>JAPSKD010000180.1 GCA_031177865.1 Bacillus sp. (in: firmicutes)
TATATGAAGTGGCACAGCTTTCTGGCTATAAAAGTCCTAAGCATTTTATGACCGTCTTTAAGCAAGAAGTTGGGACCACACCTGTCCAATTCCGAAAATATTCATAAATTTTAAAAAATTCTATGATAAACGAACTATATCTCTTTTTGAAGGGATATTTTTTGTAGGGCTATATCTTTAAAATGTAAGACAAAGGGAGGTATTACAAATGAAGAGAAAGATAGGACTCATTTTTTTAACACTACTAATGGTAGCGTTTACAGTGGCATGCAGTAATAACACTGAAACGGGATCGAAGGAAAATGGCTCAAAGGATGAAGAAGTTGAATTGACCTTTATGATGTGGGGAAATGAAGCGCATCAAGAAGTGTACAACAAATTAATTGCAAAATTTAACGAAACACACCCGAATATTAAGGTAACGATGGAAAGTGTACCATTTCCAGATTATCAGCAGAAAATTACGGTTTTAGCTGCTGGGAAAGAGCTTCCGGATGTAGGTTGGGTCGCAGAGCGGATGGCACCTCAATTTATAGAAAATGGACTTTTAGCCGATGTTTCTTCCTTTAAGGACGACAAGGATTATAACATGGATGACTTTTTCCCATCGACACTCGATTTATTCGAACAGGAAGATAAATTGTATGGAATTCCATTCTCCACACCGCCGATGGTTATGTTCTATAACAAAGATTTGTTCGTCAATGCTGGTGAAAAAACACCAAATGAACATGTAGCAGCTGGAACATGGAACTGGGAGCAGTTCGAAAAGTCAGCAAAGACGATTTCGTCTAATGGAGTCTATGGTGCGAATCTGTTCCGTGATTGGAATACATGGATTGCCTTACTATCCCATACTTGGAGTAATGGCGGGGACTTGTTTAATAAAGACCTAAGCAAATTCACTTGGAATAGCCCAGAAGGGGTAGAATCACTAAAAATGCTAGAGCGCATGATGTTTGAAGATGCTTCACATCCAAAAGCAGGTGAACAAGTAAGCTTTGAATCTGGAAAAATTGGAATGTTCTTTGATGTATACAGCTATGTGTCAGCGGCTCGTAATGTAAAAGATTTTGAGTGGGACATTGCCCCGCTTCCAGAAGGAACAGAAGGTAGATTCCCACAACTTGGTCAAGCGGGATATGGGTTATTTAAAGATTCAAAGCATCCCGAAGAGGCGAAAGAACTTCTTAAGTTCTTTACAAGTCAAGAGGGAATCACAGAAACATCCACATTCTTTGTACCGCCTCGTGAGTCAGTGCTAAGTTCTGATGCATTTGTCAATCAGCCAAATAATCCGCCGGCAGAAAGTATTAAACGGGCGGTGATTGATGAGATGGATAATGCTCGCTTACCAGTTGGTCATGTAGAATGGCAAAAAATTGATACGGCCATCCAATTTGGGTTTGACGAATTATTTGGTCAATTGAAAAAGCCAGAAGACATCTTAAAAGGCATGGAAGAAAAAATTAATCCGATATTGAAATAACAAAAAAATGCGGTTAAGCCTTCATAGGATTAACCGCATACCTTTTATAGGGGTGAAAGACATGACTGCATTATTAAAGCAAAACCTGAATGAAAATAAAATGACTTTAATTGTGAGTTTACCAGAAAACCGCTTCGATTTAGCAAAGGCAGCCATCCAAGCTGGAGTAGACGCGATTAAACTGCATGTGAATGTCAATCATCGAGCTTCAGGAAATGTGTTTGAAGCAGTGGCATCTTATGTGGAAGTATTTCGCAGGATTAGGGATGAATTTTCTGGACCGCTTGGAATCGTTCCTGGTGGATCATTTGAAGATATAAGACAAAGTGAAATGGAACAACTTCTTGATCTTGGGTTCAATTTTTACTCCATTTATGCCCATGATAAGCCTAGCTGGATGCTTGGGCTAGACAAGATTGAAAAAACATTTGCCATCTCTAGTGACTATTCTCTTACCACCATTGGCAACGTTAAACATCTTGGGATAACCGCACTAGAAGCATCCATCATTCCTGGTGAGGAATATGGAACACCACTCACCTTTAAGGATGTACTTGCCTATAATTGGCTTGCCCAACATGTCGATGTTTCAGTACTCGTTCCTTCTCAAAGAAAGCTAGTGCCTTCCGACATTCCTATTCTAGCTAATGCAGGAGTTAAAGGGGTTATGCTTGGAGCCATCGTGATAGGAAATACCAAAGAAAGTATTCAACAAGCAATCAGCTCTTTTCGAAATGCAATCGATTCGTTGTAAAGGGGGTAGGAGAGTTGGAATCAAATGTTCAAACAGCGAAAGTTCTACCCACAAAGGGTAAGAAAAGAAGAAAGAAATTCATCGGCAGTGAAGCGTTTTATGGCTATTTATTTGTTAGTCCCATGGTCATTGGTTTTCTGGTGGTAATGCTATTCCCGCTAATCTATTCAATTTATATGAGTTTAACAGATTGGCAGCTTCTCGGTGATCCAAATTTCATTGGGAGTGAAAACTATCAACGCTTAGTGAATGATCCGGACTTTTGGGTTGTTTTGAAAAACACACTTATTTTCGCAGCAGGTCTTGTGCCAATTAATATCCTGATGGCCCTATTATTGGCATTGCTGTTACAGAAGAATTTACGTGGGATTGGTTTCTTTCGAACAGCGATTTTTATTCCGGTTATGACTTCTATTGTTGTGTGGTCGATTATTTGGAAGTATATGTTTGGTACCGAGGAAGGATTTATTAACCAAATACTTGCTGCCATCGGAATTGACGGACCTGCCTGGCTTTATGATCCAGATTTAGCGATGGGTGCTGTTATTATTGTAAGTGCCTTGAAAAATGTTGGTTTAAATATGGTGTTATTCTTAGCTGCCCTTCAGCAAGTAGATAAAAATCTCTATGAAGCTTCCTATTTAGATGGAGCCAATAGGCTAAAGCAATTTACGAATGTCACCCTACCAATGATTACCCCTACTGTTTTTTTAACATTGATCTTAACGGTAATCGGTTCCATGAAGGTGTTTGGGCAAATCTATGTAATGACCAACGGTGGACCAGGAAATACTACCAAGGTATTAGTTTACTATATTTGGGAAAATGCATTTAAACTATTTGATTTTGGCTATGCTTCGGCAATAGCACTCGTTTTATTTGTGATTATCCTATTTTTTACCATCATTCAATGGAGTGCGAGAAAAAGGTGGGTTTTCCATGAAGAATAAAAAGAAAAACGGAATCTTTACAAAAGTATTATTTTACGGAGTGCTTTCACTCATCGCTCTTATTATGATTGTTCCATTTTTATGGATGATCAATACTTCCTTCAAGGATTCTACAAAAGTATTTGTGTTCCAGTTAATCCCTAACCCATTTAAGTGGGAAAACTATTTACAGGTATTAGAATCCACACCATTTCATCTTTTCTATTTTAATAGCTTTTATATTGCGATTTTAGTAACAGCTGGGACCATCTTTTTGGGATCGTTAGCGGGTTACGCCTTCGCAAAACTCACGTTTAAGGGGAGTTCATTCCTGTTTCTATGTTTGTTAAGTACCATGATGATTCCGGTTGAGGTCATTACCATCCCTTTATTCTTATTTATGAGAGATTTGGGGTTAATTAATACGCATGTCCCATTAATTGCGATTCCGATTTTAGGACCTGCAGGAGTATTTGGCGTTTTCGTCATGAGACAATTTTTCTTATTGGTACCAAAGGAGCTAGAAGAGGCTGCGAAATTAGATGGCTGCTCGTATTTCCGGATTTATTGGAATATCATGCTTCCTTTAGCCAAACCAGCGGTTGCCACCCTTACGATTTTCACTTTTTTAACCAGCTGGAATGAATTTTATGAACCGCTAATTTATATTAACTCAAAAGAACTAATGACGTTACCAGTCGCATTGGCCTTATTTACGGATGAGGTCGGGACGAAGTGGGAGCTTCTCATGAGTGCATCCGTTATGGCAACGGTTCCATTGTTAATCGTCTTCTTTTTCGCCCAAAAGCAATTTATTGAAGGTGTAGCCATGACGGGCGGAAAGTAATCAAGATTCAAATACAAAAAAGGATGTGTCTATTTTGATAAGAGAACTAGAATATGATGTCGTCGTAGCAGGAGGAGGGCCTGCAGGTATTAATGCCGCGATTGCTTCAGGCAGGGCAGGAGCGAGAACGCTGCTTATTGAAAGATATGGTTTCCTTGGAGGAATGTCTACCGTAGCACTTGTTTATCCATGGATGACTTTCCATACGGATTCAGGAAGACAAGTCATTAAAGGGATTGCTCAGGAAATTGTTGAGCGTTTAATGGAAAGAAATGGTTCACCCGGTCATTTGCGCGATACCGTAGGGTTTACCAATACACTAACCCCTTATCATCCTGAAAAATATAAGCTGTTAGCATTAGAAATGCTAGATGAAGCAGGTGTAGAAGTTCTTGTTCATAGCTTTGTAGATAAGGTTGAGGTAGAAGGAAATAAAATCACTTCGATAAATCTAACAACAAAATCGGGACCGATAGAAGTGGCAGCGAAGCAATTTGTCGATACAACAGGAGACGCCGATCTTGCTTACTTATCCGGTGCTCCTTATTTAAAAGGGCGAGAAGGGGATAGTAAAACACAGCCGATGACGATGAAGTTTCGAATGAGAGGCGTGGATCTTTCAAAAGTAAAGGAAGCCATGAAGGCAGATCCAAGTAATTTTTATAAAAAGACACCGATTGCCGAATTAGATGTAATACCCATTACGGGCGTACAGGGTTTTTATAAAGAATGGAAAGCAGCGGGAGTACCAATCAATCGGGATCAAGTTCTCTTTTTTGCCGGTCCTGAAGAGGATGAAGTTCTTGTCAATTGCACTCGTGTTCAAGGTCTTGATGGAACGGATGTCTTTGACTTAACAAAAGCGGAAAAAGAAGGCAGAAAGCAAGTCTTGATGATGGCTGAATTTTTGCAGCAGCGTATTCCTGGCTTTGAAAACGCTTCTATATCAGCTGTTGGATCGCAAATTGGTATTCGCGAAACAAGACGGATTGATGGGCATTATGCCCTCACCATTGAGGATGTTGTCGCCGGAAAGAAATTCGATGATACGATTGCACTCAGTGGTTATCCAGTTGATATCCATGACCCGACTGGGAAAGGCGTTCAAGCGAATGACATTGAAGGTGATGGATGTTATGGGATTCCCTATCGATGTCTTGTGCCAAAAAGTATTGAAAATCTATTAGTGGCAGGAAGATGTATTTCAACTACTCATGAGGCTTTAGCAACAACGAGATTGACCCCAAGCGCTATGGCAACAGGGCAGGCAGCAGGAACAGCTGCAGCACTTGCTATTACTGATGATGTAGCACCGAAAAATATTGATATTAAAAAGCTTCAAGCTATTTTGGTAGACAATGGTGTGGTTATTTAAATTCTTTCTTGAAGGAGGAAACCTATGAAACACTGGAGAAGAATCTTATCCCTAAGTCTTGCTGTACTACTCTTTTTTAGTACTGCCGCTATGATGTCAGCAGAAGAAATCAAACAAGAACAAGCGACACTCTTACTGGTTCCGTTAGATGACAGACCAGCAAATGTTTATTTTCCTGAAAAGGTAGGGGCTTCTGCGGGAATAGAAGTCATTTCACCACCAAAAGAAATGACAGGTAAATTTACGCAGCCTGGAAATGGCGAAGAAATTAGTAAATGGCTTTTAGAGAATGGAGATCAAGCCGATGGATTTGTCATTTCAACCAGCATGCTTGCCTATGGCGGTTTGGTAGCTTCACGTACAGGAGTTAAATCCCTGGAAGAAGCAACCAAGGATATTCAGGTAATTAAAGAATTGAAAAGATTGTACCCGGAAAAGCCTGTATATGTCTTTGATACGATTCAACGATTGGCGGTTACAGCCATAAGTGATGAATACTTAAAATATTATTCGCAAATTAGTGAGTGGGCAATTTTATACGATAAAGTCGTAAACTTAGGGATGCCTGGGAAAGAAAGACTAGCGGAATTAGAGTCGATTATCCCAGCAGCTGTTTTAGAAGATTACAAGAAAGCTAGAGCCAGAAATCACACTGTTAATAACTTGATGATTGATTGGGTGGATGGAGGTTATATCGACCATTTAATCTTGGCACAAGATGACGCCGCTCCTCACGGACTTCATCGTGCGGAAAGAGAGCTGCTACTTGAAAAGGTGAGCCAACTAGATGTTGAAGACCAAGTTGCTGTCTTCCCAGGTGCAGATGAAGTGGGCGTGGTTTTGGTATCACGATTTGCCAACCAACTCTATAAGACATCTCCTGCATTCTTTGTTGAATACGGAGGAGTTCATGGTAAGGACTGGATAGCTCCTTTTGAAGATACAACCTTTGATTATAATGTGCAAAAGCATATCGTTTCTGCTGGAGGTAGGATTGTTGATAACGAGGAAGATGCAGACATTCATCTTCTATTAAACACGCCAACTGAGCGTGGAACATCAAGATCAGAAGATATTACAGAGCTCGTCCAAAGAACAAATGAATTGATTACGGTTGGAAAACAAGTAGCGATTGGCGATGTTTTGATTGTTAATAAGGCGGATGAGGCTTTAGTGACTGAGCTTGCGGAAAGGGTAGATTTAACAAGAATTCTAGCCTATAGCGGCTGGAATACAGCTGGAAATGCACTCGGCATTACCGTGGGTCATGCAGCAGCTCGTACAGCGTTTTTAGAGCAAGAGGCAGGATTTGGTGTGCCATTATATGAACAGGCCGCTCAACATCATTATGAGTTTTTACTCCATCGCTTTGCGAAAGATCAAGGGTATAAAAATGTTGTCCATCCTGCAGCCAGAGGCTATATCGGACAAATTGGTGCAAGTGAGTGGGACTTAGGCAATAAATACGATTTAGTAAACCAATTTGTAAAAGAAAAACTAACAGCTGAAACCGAGAAGTGGTACCAATATTTTGATGGTAAAGAAGTGTACATGGGTTCAAGAGGTAATAAGGATTTTTACAAAACCATTTCATCATTAGATAGCGTTCATGTGAAGCTGCCTTGGCCAAGGATTTTTGAAGCAGAGCTGGAACCGGAGTTGGAACTCGAATAATCAATGGTAGAAGGCAGATGTAATTCTGCCTTCTACGATGAGAAAAGCTTTCCTAGTCTATCAAAAATGGAGGTTATATGATTGAAAAATCTCAAAGCATTACCAGTGATAAGGTGTCTGTTGATTTTTGTGCTGCTATTTAGTGCTTCAACTCAGACGATTACATTTGCTGAAGCGGTACCAGAAATATGGGATATTGTGGATGAGGGATTTGCAGATTACAAAAGCGGCTGGAGTATATCCAAGGGTTCAAGTACAAATGCTGCCACAGGCAGTATTGTCCAGGGAGATGGAAGGGTAACCATAAAAGAAAGTCTAGAAGCTTCGAATTTTGCCTGGCATTTTCTTATTAAAAATGACTTTACCATTCCTGAAGGTGCTTTTACCTTTGAATTCAAGGCAAAAGTGAATAATCCTAGTACTGGCAATGAGGTAGGAGTAAGATTAAACAATAAATTAGTCGGAGTGTTTTTAAGCTATGATGGTGAAGCGGGAACGATTAGAGATAGAGTTGCAAATCCAACCCAAACACATACGTTAGATACCAGTGAATACAACATATACAGAGTCGTTGTCAATAACGATTATAGCTTTGATGTGTACGTCAATGGCCAATATCTGATGAGCAGTCAGGCAGGTAATGAATCGGGCGGAAAATTAATCAAAATCGGAGCCGAGTCTATTGCAAGTGTAGATATGGATATCGACTATTTCAAAATGGCAAATGGTATCTTGGTTCCAAAGGGGCAAGAACCGACTCTTGAAACCTCTGATTTGGAAGAAGCTATTGGAAAAGCAAAAGCGTTAGTGGAGGAAGCGAGTGTAGGGGAGGACGTTGGTCAATATCCTCAATCAGAGGTTGATACACTGCAAGCAGCCATCATAGAAGCAGAAGCTTTACTTCGTAACGATAGTGCTGAACAATCCCAAATACATGAAATGGTCGTAAAACTAAATCAATCTATCTCTTTATTCAAAAACTCCATCCATGTCGCTCCAGCAACCTTTCCGGTATTTGAATATCAGAAGGTAGTGATTGATCCCTCGGATATGAACTATAATCCAACCAATGAATTTGATTTTCCTACTGTTATAAAAGCTTCAGATTACTTCGCGAATCCATTAGGAAAGTATTATATGTATTATGGTCCGCATGATAGCCCAGGTGGGATTTCATTAGCTTATGCAGATTCACCTGAAGGTCCATGGATTGAATATGAGGCAAACCCAGTTATCAACCGTAATAACCCACCTCATTATTCAGTTTCGCATGTTGCATCAGCCCACCCAATTTGGATGGAAGAAGAAAATAAACTTTATATGTATTTTCATGGTGAAAATAATACAACTAGATTAGCTACTTCAGAGGATGGTATTCATTTTGACTATGAAAAAGCCGTGGTAACAACAGCTGACTTTGATGATGTCAGTGAAACGTCCTATGCGAGAGTTTTTAAATATACCATCCCTGAAAAAGGAAATAAATATATCATGCTGTTAATGGGGAACAACAATGGAAATAGAAGAATTTATCTAGCATGGTCTAATGATGGGAAAGAGTGGGAAACAAAAAGAACACCGATTATTTCGCCAATTAAGACGGATAGCTTTGACCATAAAGGAAATTTATCAGGGGCTTATTATTTCCCATGGGAAGGCAGGCATTATGTGGCCGTGCACGCCGGTGATGGGCACCAATATATCGTAGAAGTCGGAGAAAACTTTGATTTAGCCATACATCACGGAGCATTCAATAAAGCAACCAGTGAAGATCCTGATTATGGCAGGGTTGCTTCACGTTCGTTTCTTCAAGAAGGCAATACCGTATATATGTATTATGAAGTTGGGCAACGTGGAAGTACCAAAATTGCTTTAGCGAAGTCTGTTCCACCTGAAGAGTTGGAAAAGTTAAAGACGGTGGATATAAATGTACAGAATACAACCTTGCAAAAAGGTACCTCAACTCCTTTAGTAATGACCGCTACTCGTAAAAATGGAAAACCAGTGGACTTAAATGAAGTTACTATTAACTATTTTAGCTCGAACCCAAATGTTGCGACAGTAATAGATGGCAATGTGCAGTCTCATGCTGAGGGAACAGCTGAAGTATGGGTAGAAGCTACTCTTAATGATGTAACCGTGGCTTCTAATAAGTTAATCCTTGAAGTAAGAGAGGGATTTGTATGGGATATTGTAGATGAAAGCTTCAGGGATTACACGAGAGAGTGGGGAATTACAAAGGGCTCGCGTACAAGTGACGCAACGGGGAAAGTTACACAAGGGGATGGATATGTAACCATTGTAGAAACGTTAAATGAGGGATCCTCTGCCTTCCGCTATGTTACGAAGAACAATTTCTTTGTTCCTCAAGGGGCCTTTACCTTTGAATTCCGTGCGAAAGTAAATCCACCAAGTACAGGAAATGAAGTTGGAGTTCGAATAAACAATCAACTCATGTCTGTTTTTTTAACGAATGATGGAGAAACAGGAACGGTTCAAAATAAGATTCATAACCGAACGCAAACTTTTACACTCGATACAACAGAATATCATGTGTATCGAGTGGTGGGAAAAGAAAACTCCACCTTTGATTTATATGTGGACGGTGAATACGTATGGACTGGAGAATCGGTTGTTCAATCTAATGGAAATTTGATTAAAATGGGCGCAGACACCCCAGCAACAGCAAATATGGATGTTGACTATTTTAAAATGAACACTGGTGTCTTAATTCCTGAAGTGAATGTAGATATTCCGTATTTTAGAAGTCTATTAGAGGAGTATGGTAGCAAAGGTGATGTAAAGCATCCATTGACAACACAGCTGGAAAATCACCTGAAAAATGCAGAACATCACTATGGGGATGGAAGAATTCCACAAGCCATTCAGCAAATGGAAACCTTTATTAGACATCTGAATAATAGTGGTTTAAGTAACTTGATTTCTGG
>JAPSKD010000010.1 GCA_031177865.1 Bacillus sp. (in: firmicutes)
TAGAAGATATCCAGCGAAATTGTGATCATGATTTTAATAGAAATCAATATTATGAAACATGTAGTAAGTGTTATAAAGTTAATATTTTATATTATTAGCAGCCAGGAATGAATTATGCAGTAAAGCTAAGAAGCGCCAACGGTAAGAAGTGCCCTTCTGTAAACATGTCAAAATATTAATCGTCACTTCGCATAAAAGATAAAAAAAGGCGCTGGATGTTTATCCACGCGCCTTTCTTGTTTACTTCATGTTATTGTACAGCTGCCGGTGATAATTTCTTTGCTGCTTCTTTTACCTTTTCTAGACCTTCAGAAATAATCTTTTCTGCTTGTGCTGGCATTGCATTATGGCCTTCAATAATCACTTCGTCAACGATTTCCATACCGAATACGCCGCCAACCACGTTCTTAATATAAGTAGCCGCCATTTCCATTGGCGCTGCTTCTGGTGTTGAGTAAACCCCGCCGCGTGCACTTAGGATTACCGCTTTTTTATCATTCATTAATTGTACAAGTTGGCCATTCTCGTCATATTTAAAAGTGAAACCAGCTTGATATACATAATCAATGAAAGTTTGTAACGGTGCTGGGATTGTTAAGTTCCATAATGGGAATGCGAAAACAACTAAGTCAGCTGCAGTCAGAGCATCCATGGCTTTTTGCTTTGCAGCAAGAAGACGCTTTTCCAGGTCAGTCATTTCTTCTCCCGATTGAACTTTACCGAACGCATTGAATAAATCTTGACCGAAGTAAGGCATATCTTCAGCGAAAACATCGAAAGTTGTAACATTCACACCTTCTAAGTTCTCCATAAAAGTTTCATACATTTTACTTGATACAGCCTCTGAAGCTGGACGATTATTTGCTTTTACTACTAAAACATTCATAATATAATTCTCCTTTTTTATCCTTGATTTTATTATTTTTAAATCATATATCTCGAATTGATAATATATTAATCTAGTATTTTTGTCAATGAATTACGCTTAGTATTTATTTCCTTATATATAATTGTAATAAAAAACTCTGATGGAATTATCATCCCATCAGACTTTTTTGTAGTCATATAACTTTAATTGAGTTAATAATATACAGGATATACTGTTTTATGATCTGCAAGGATTACTAATTGATTTTCCTCGGGGTGAAAATCTATCTCTGCATAAGAGGAATAATACCAAGTCTTTTCATTTTCCTTTGCATCAAAAATATTTATCTCATCCAGAATTCCAACACTTTTGAAGCTGTTTCCTCATCAATAGGAAGTGAAATTTTCCAGCGGTCATCCTTTTTTTCAATATATCATCAGCTATGGAAATATTCAGTGTATAAGTGCTGGAACGGGAGTACTTCATTCTGAATTTAACGCTTCCAACGATGAAGAACCACGAATGCATTCACGAATGATTGTAAGAATTCGACTGTTCCGTCATCTTTAATTTTGCCGTTTTCATCAAATAAAGCTGAAACTATGGGGAATATTTTTTAAATCAAGAGGCTGGGCCACATGTCTATGACTATTGGCTCCAGCCTCTTTTAATCCTATTAAATTCCTTTATAAGCCTGAGGGTAAATTTCAGCCAATTCCGTTACTAAGGAAACTTCGGATTGGCAGTGGTACATTGGACTTTAAATAATTGCATATTCACGTCTCTCTTTGCAACCTTTTTAATATTTACTAAATAAATCGCACCAACGTTGGTTGAAACAGAATAAATATTTTACACTAGCAATTACACTTGTGCTGTTTAAAATCGATTACCATACGACCTTGAATCTTACCTAGTTCCATTTCTTCGAATACATCTTGTACTTCATCCCAAGCAACGAGTTTGCACAATCGGTACTACTTTACCTTCTGCACCAAATTGGAAAGCTTCCTCTAAATCTTTACGAGTCCCAACTAATGATCCGACTACTTCAATACCATCAAGTACAAGTCGTGGAATATTTAAATCCATAGTTTCTGATGGTAAACCTACTGCGACTACCTTACCACAAGCACGTACTGCATTAACTGCTGATTTAAATGCTACTTTAGAAACTGCTGCTACTACTGCGGCATAGGCTCCACCAACTTGTTCTTGAATAATTTTATCAGCTTCCCCTTGTGTAATAGGGTTGATTGTTATATCTGCACCTAATTCTTTGGCTAGTACTAACTTATCATCATTAATATCTACTGCTATAACTTTAGCATTGAACACATGTTTAGCATATTGGATAGTAAGATTTCCTAATCCACCACAACCATAAACTACAATCCATTGACCAGCTTTAATCTTAGAAACTTTGATATTCTAAACTTCTAATCTCTCTACCCATTGGTCTAGGATATTCTGAAAAACACCCTTTTTCAAATATAGCTTAATATCCATGCGGGTATCCAAACGCAACACTGTCTGGAACGCGGTCCTTGAGCCATCCGGTTTAATTGCTTCAACCCTCACCTTTTGAAACGGACTGAGCGGCTCGTTCAACCCTATGATAGAATAGGTTTCTAGGCCGTTCAGATTCATCGATTCATAGTTTTCGCCAGGCATAAATTGAAGGGGCACAATCCCCATCATGGCCAGGTTACTGCGGTGGATACGTTCAAAACTTTCCGCTATGACTGCCTTAACGCCGAGAAGATAAGTGCCTTTAGCAGCCCAATCCCTTGCACTCCCCATTCCATAGTCTTTACCGGCTAAGATGATCAGCGGCGTATTTTCCTGTTGGTAAATCATGGAGGCAGAATAGACATCCATTTCTTCCCCGCTCGGTACATAACGGGTTAAACCGCCTGTATTCTCTACTAGTTTATTCTTTAGCCTCGGATGGGCAAAAGTCCCCCTGACAAGTACCTCGTGATTTCCTCGGCGCGAACCGTAAGAATTGAAGTCGGCGGGTTCGACGTCATGCTGAAGAAGATATTGTCCGGCAGTACTCTTATAAGGAATGTGGCCGACTGGCGAAATATGGTCTGTTGTAACGGAATCACCAAGCATTAACAAAACTTTGGCTTGGTGAATATCTCCTGGCTGGTATTCTTTGATCTCTGCTTTAAAGAAAGGGGATGCTTTAAAGTACGTGGACCGATCATCCCACCTAAAAATCGGATGATTATCATATTCTAGAGCCTGCCATCTATCGTCGCCTTCAAACACATTTTCATAGGCTTCGCGAAATACATCGGATGAAATCGCGGAATCTATTAAGCTAGCAATTTCCTCGGAACTCGGCCAAATATCCTTCAAATAGACCTCTTTGCCCGATGCAGATCGACCCAGCGGTTCGGACTCCAAATCAATATCTATGGTGCCTGCGATAGCAAAGGCGATGACTAAAGGAGGAGAGGCCAAATAGTTAGCTTTGACTAAGGCGTGAATGCGTCCTTCAAAATTACGGTTTCCGCTTAATACCGCTGCTACCGTCAAATCATGCTCCTGAATCGCATTTTCTATTTTTTCATCCAGTTTGCCGCTGTTACCAACACATACTGCACATCCGTAACCGGCATGATAAAATCCCAGATTTTCCAAATATGGCAGCAATCCTGCTTTTTGCAAATACGCTGTAACCGCCTTCGAACCAGGTGCCAAAGAAGTCTGAATGGTTTTTGGTACGGTTAAGCCTTTCTCCACCGCCTTCTTGGCCAAAAGACCTGCACCTATCATATTGAAGGGGTTTGATGTATTCGTACAGCTTGTGATGGCTGCAATCACGATGGATCCATCTTTTACTGGTGTGCTCTTGCTATTTATAGTGTTATCCTCGATAGGAGGAAGGGATTTAGGAAAAGATTGTCTCACCGCGCGAAGCGGCATTCTGTCTTGCGGACGCCTTGGGCCAGAAACACTCGCTTCCACCGACTGTAAATCAAACATCAAAAGGTCGGAATAAGCTTTTCTATTCCTGCTGGAATCGGATATATGGAACAGTCCTTGTTCCTTACAATATCGCTCCACAAGATCGACTTCCTCATCCTGTTTGCCCGTCATACGCAAAAATTTCAACGTCTCTTTATCAACCGGAAAGAAGCCGCAGGTTGCCCCGTATTCTGGTGCCATATTTGATATGGTCGCCCGATCGGGGAGGGAAAGACACTTTAAGCTAGGACCAAAGAATTCAACAAATTTACCCACGACATTGTGCTTTCTTAGAAGCTGAGTTATCGTTAAGGCAACATCCGTCGCTGTAACTCCCTCATTTAATTGCCCAGTAATTTCGACTCCCACCACTTCAGGTACTTGTATACTGACAGGTATACCCAGCATGGCTGCTTCCGCTTCGATTCCTCCAACCCCCCAGCCCAGCACACCTAATGCATTCACCATTGTGGTATGGGAATCAGTTCCAATTACCATTTCGGGATGAGCCATTTTCTCATGATTCTGTTCTGATAATTGTACAATTTTAGTCAAACATTCCAAATTCACTTGATGAATGATTCCGTTCGCTGGCGGTACGACGCGAATGTTAGTAAATGATTGCTGCGCCCATTTTAAAAACTTATATCTTTCCTGATTTCGTTCATATTCTATATGAAGATTTTTTGAGAAGGCAGATGCCGATCCAAAATAATCAACTTGGACCGAATGGTCGATAACCAAATCAACGGGAATAACGGGATTTACGTGATTTGGATCGATTCCTTCCTCCATCAATCGTTGACGAAGCGACACCAGGTCAACTAAAGCTGGCACACCCGATGCATCCTGCATAATGACTCGTGTGGGTACAAGCGGGATTTCAACCGATTCATTGGAGCTTCTTGAAGCCACCCGGATCAAATCCTGTTCTGTAAGCCCGAGTCTGCTTTGATTTCGCATGAGCGATTCAAGCAGAATCTTCGTTGTATATGGCAAGTTATCCACATTTACAAAGCCACTTTGTTCCAACAACTGCAGACTGTAAATGGTAACCGATCCATTGGCAGTACTTAACTTTTGCTGATACACTCGTAATCCTCCATTTCTCCCTAACTATAACTCCACTTTTTGCTGAGTCATTGGACTTGCGGATAAATCCGAACATTTGCCTGCTTTTAGTACAAAACTGTCTACATAGTACGGAAGACTCTGCTGAATATCCTTGGCAGCCTCCAAGACGCTATTTAATGAAACTCCGGTATGAATCCCCATTTCCTCAAATCCATGAATCAAATCCTCAGACGCTATATTGCCGCTCGCTCCGGGTGCATAAGGACAGCCTCCCAATCCGCCAGCAGAGCTGTCAAAATGTACAATACCTTCCTCCCAACCGGCCACGGCATTGGCAAATGCCATACCTCTCGTATTATGAAGATGAAGGGAAAAAGTAAAGTCTGGAAATCTCCTCATTAATTCACGAACATTGTTTTTAATTCGCAGTGGATTTGCCATACCTGTTGTATCCGCCAGTGAAACTTCCTTAATTCCTAAGGAACGATATCGTTCACAGATCATCACGAGACGTTCAACCGGAATTTCACCTTCATAAGGGCATCCAAACGCAACAGAAATTGATCCCGACACCTTCATGCCACTTTTTTCTGCGAGTTCGACTAACGGTACAAACTTCTGAAAAGCCTCTTCCGTCTTGCAGTTTGCATTGCTTATGCTATGAGAATCGGAAGCAGACAACATCAACTTCACCTTGTCTACGCCAGATGCTATGGCTCTTTCCAAACCGCGGGTATTTGGAACCAATACCCGCAGCTTCACATGTTCCGAGCGCTTAATTCTTTTCAACACTTCATCTGCATCCTTCAATTGCGGGATTGCTTTAGGATGCACAAAAGAAGTAACCTCAATTTGTTTATAGCCGCAATCCATTAGTTGATTAATAATTCTGACCTTTTCTTCCGTTGGAATCCATTCACTAACGCTTTGAAATCCGTCCCTTGGACAAACCTCAGTAATGATAACCTCTCTTTTACCCGCCAAGTTCGAACACTCCTTTATATCACTTTTTTCTCTTTTAAACTGGCAATGGTTTCACCGTCCAGCTCCAACAGATTTTTTAGTATTTCTTCATTATGCTCGCCTAAATCCGGAGCAATTTGCCTGATGGAACCTGGTGTTTCAGAAAATTTTGGAACAATCCCAGGGATTTTGACTTTACCCAGACGCGGATGTTCAACTTCAACAATATTTTCTCTCGCCTGATACTGAGGATCTTCATAAATATCCTTGATGCTGTAGATTTGACTCATCGGTACACCGCATTTGTCTAGGAGATGCTGCAGTTCATCCTTTGTTTTCGTTTTCACCCAATCAGAAACTATCCCATTGACTTCATCAAAACGCGTCAATCGCACTGAATTGGTATGATAGCGTTCATCCGTCAGCATATCTTCTCGATTCATGGCTTTTGCCAAACGTTCAAAGGTCTTGTCGGAGCTCGTAACCAAAATAATCCACTGTCCGTCCTTAGTCAGGAAATTTCCTGCAGGTGCTGAGTGACCGCTCAAACCTGGTGATCTCTCCTTAATGTTGCCAGTCTGATCATAATCTGTTATTAAAAATTCCATCATTCTGAACATAGATTCATATAAGCTGACATCCACGTACTGACCTGTTCCTTCATCTTGACAATCCCTGTGATACAAGGCTGTAACCGCTGCAAAAGCGACATAAATTCCCGTTACATAATCGGCTAAGGAAAAAGAAGGACTAATCGGCGGTCGATCAGGGTATCCATGCAGATATGTAAAACCGCTGAAGGCTGTGGCGGGTGTACCGAACCCTGCTTTGTGTGAATAAGGGCCGGTCTGTCCATAGCCAGTTACCCGAATCATGACTAAATCAGGATTGTATTTCTTCAGCTCTTCATAGCCAATCCCCCATTTTTCCAGTGTACCGGTTCGGAAGTTTTCAATGACCATATCCGATTTGCTAACCAGCTTCCGCAGAATTTCCTTCCCCTCTTCCTGACGCAAATCCAACGTAATGGATTTCTTGTTCCGAGACATGCCCGGCCATCTTAATCCTTCCCCTTTATAATAGGGGCCAAGATTCCGCAATGGATCGCCGACCTCTGGCATCTCAATTTTTAAAACTTCTGCCCCAAAATCACCAAGAAGTGCGGCACCATAGGGGGCAGCAATAACCGTTGACAGATCAAGAATGCGGATACCCTCTAAAGGACCTCTCGATTTAATAGATTTCATTTACTCACGCCCTCGAATTTATATAATCAAATTATTCTATTAAAAAGTAAACTTAAAGGCTATATCCTAGAATGTATAAAGGAATATAGCCTTTGAAAATACTTGAGATAGAACCTGCCTGCTTAATTTTAAACAGTGGTAAGCACTCTCTCTTTGTATAACCAATCTAAATATTTGTAATCGTCTGCTGAACGATTCAGCATGATTGTATTACGAAGGAGTCTTGTAACCGAATCTTCTGCATGCTTGATTTCTCCCCAAGTCCTTGCCCCTCGCTGTACCTCTGCCGTTCTAGGAATACGTTCTTTTTGATATTCGTCCAACGCTTTCGCTGTATTTGAGCCGTTCGCACGTATTTTTTCCGTTAAACAAACTGCATCTTCAAGTGCTTGGCAAGCCCCTTGTGCAAGATATTGCAGCATCGCATGAGCACTATCTCCCAGAAGTGTAACGCGATTGGTTGACCATTTTTCCAACGGTTCAATATCAAACAGCTTTGTGATTAAACCGCGATTTGCAAACTTCAGGGATTCTTTAATGGTCGAACAGCTATCGGCAAACATCTCATGGAGTTCCTCCGCTGTTCCCCAATCATCGGAGTCCTTATTATATTTATAGCTTTTGAACACAGCTACCTGATTAATTACACTCTTATGACGTACCGGATATTGTACAAGATGAATACCAGGTCCGATCCAAGTTAATTTCTCGTCCCAGTCGATATCAATCGTCATTTCTGTCATCGGGACGGTAAAGCGATATGCCACATACTGAGAGATAATTGGTTCTGCTTGACTTACTAGTTTACGTGTCATCGAACGGATACCGTCAGCACCGATTACTGTTTCCGCCAGCAGTACCGCTCCGTTTTCACAACGTAATTCTACATAATCAGCGAATTCTTTAACGGATTCCAATTTATGATTGGTTAAGAATGAAACATTATCTAGAGATTGACAAGCCTTCAGTAAGACACTATGCAAATCAGAACGATGGATAACAATGTATGGATACCCGAAGCGCTCGCGGAATGATTCTCCAAATTGAACAGCTGACAGCTCTTTGCCGCTTAACGCGTCCATGAACACATGACGGCGAGGAAACACCGCCAACTTATTGACCTCTTCCAGGACTCCCAAAGCATCCAGCGCCCGTAAGCCATTTGGACCGACCTGTAATCCTGCGCCCACCTCACCAAACTGTGGCGCCTGCTCAAGCAGTGTTACTTTTTTTCCTAATTTAGCTATACCGTAAGCAGCAGCTAAACCGCCAATTCCCCCGCCTACAACGATAACTTCTTTAATCTCGCCCATATAATCACCCCTTTAGTAAATTGGTTATTTATTCCATTAATCTATTGCTATTACATCTGGGTATTCAGTCTCAAAAACGGATAGGATCTCCTGATAACCGCCATTTTCTGTATAAGCTTCTTCTCTTTCAAATCCAAAAGGCTCCAAAATCGGCAGATCATTCGTAGAGAACAAAAATGCCTCTTCTGTTTCCGATGTATTCACGTGCTCATGCCATGTCCAGGCCGGCAGTGCGAAGAAGTCGCCCGCTTCCCAGTCAAAACGAACACCGTTCATCACCGTATACCCGCGTCCCTTGTGTACATGATATACCGAGCTGTGCATATGGCGATGCGCTTTTCCCTTATATTGAATCGGCAGTTTCTGCATCCTGGCGCCAATCCTTCCATTTGCGTCTTTGCCGGTGGAAGGATTGATATATTCTACTGCGAACCCGTCGAATAGATCAGGAACAAATTCACTTTGTCCATCCAGTGCTTGTTTCGTCAAATCCCATGTGTATCGTCCGAGCGGTGCAGGTGATGGCTTACGATCCGAAATCGGTCGTACCATCCCGCCTGCATAACGCTTTGTGCCGTAATCATCAGGAAACTCAACCGGCTGCTGCTCCTCTGGATATAGTTCGAAGAAGGAACTTGTCAATGCCGAAGTAAAAGGGATATCTAAACAATCCATCCACAACACCGTTTCGTTTCCTTCATTTACATGATCGTGCCAGCACCACTCCGGCGTAATGACGTAGTCCCCTGGTTCGAAATAATATTTCACCCCGTTCACAATTCCGGATGCGCCCTGACCTTCCATAATAAACCGCAGTGCTGAAGTCATATGCCTGTGAGATGGAGCAATTTCCCCTGGATTAAGAGCTTGAACGGCAGCATACAGTGTTTGCGTTGCCCCGCCCCATCCGTGTGGCTCCAAATTCTTCATACCAGGATTGATTAAATATACAGCTCGCCGATCAATGGATCCCGTACCTACCTGGAGCAGCTCCTTTGCTTTGTCCAGCGCTTTGAGAATCTGATTCTTTTTCCACAAGTAGGGAACTGCACGGGGCTTTGGCTGTGGTGCGCTGAATATGGATGCCCATAAGGGACCCATATTCTGATCCTTCAGCTCCTGGTAGAAATCCAGCAATTCTGGTGTCAATTGTTGATTTGATTTATGTTCCGACATATTACATCCCCACTTTCGTAATTAACGTACAGTAACAATAAAGTCATTTAGGCAGTATCAAACTCGTCTAATGAGTTTACTTAACCTCTTATCAAAATAAACTGATCAAATGCCCGGTTTATAGTCAACCTCTACAGAAAATTCACCGATTCTTTCAATGTGAATTTTTACGGTATCGCCTTTTGAAATTGGAGCCACTCCTTCTGGTGTTCCAGTCGTGACAATATCCCCCGGCAGCAGCGTCATTACACTGGAAGCCGCCTCAAAAAATTTATAGCAATCGTAAATGAGATCACTTGTGTTGGCTGATTGTCGGATTTCATCGTTTACCCACAAGTTCATCTGCAGTTGATTCGGGTTTTCCACTTCGTCACCAGTCACAATCCATGGACCGATTGGAGTAAAGGTGTCGAAGGATTTACGCCATGGTCGATCTTCCTTACCACGGACCGTAATGTCCATTAAGGCAAGGTATCCGAAGATGTACTTAGACGCATCCTCCGCCTTTACATCCTTGGCCTCCTTACCCACTACGAAGGCAATTTCCGCTTCATGATCTACTCTCCGGTCTCTGAACGGCAGCAGGACCGTTTGATCAGGTCCAATAATTGAAGAAGGCGATTTGAGGAAAAAGCCAAGACCGTCCACCGTTAAAGCGGTGTTCATCTCTTGTTTGTGCAGGATATAATTAATAGGAGCTGCTACGATTTTGCTCGGATTTGGCACAGGCGCTCGAAGCGACACATCCGATACTTGATAAACAGGACAAGACCTCAGGCCTTCTTCAATTTTAGGTTTCAAAGCCTCAAATTCTTTCATCAGCTTGACTAGGGAAGCTTGCGGATCCTCGTTGTTCCAATCTGTTAATTCAGTAATATCGATCACGCTGCTGCCATCAACAACACCTAAGCGATTTTCATTGAACAATGCAATTTTCATTATGATACTCCTTCCATTTGATTCCTTAATTGAATCAAACCATCTGTTTTTGATTAAAATCATTCAATTGGTTGTGTATCTCGTTTATCCAATCACTAAAGCATGTGAATGTATCGATTCGCAAACCTTGATCATACAGCTCATGAGCGATGTTCTCTATACGGCTATGTTGAAGTGAAGACTGAGCATAGTGGCTCAGGCAGCTGATCCACTTCTCTCGATGCTCTGCTTCACTCAGTGGTTTTTCTTTGGAGCCTGGTGCGTGTTGCATCTTTTTTTCATACACTGGTCCATTCGTTGTTTTTATTCTTATTTCTACCGCTAATCTTCGATTAAGCCGCTTGTCTTCCTCACATTCCTGCAATTCCAACACCTTGACAACAGGAATTAGCTTCTGAATGTCTGCACGGAGCACTTGATTGTCTTCAAAGCTGCTCAGCCTCACATGTCCATCGGCTATGGCCGCGAGTACGGTATATTCCGCACTGAACTTTCCTTGTAATCCAGTTACAGGTCGAGAATGAACTAAAGGCAAGAGACTTCTCGGCTGAGCTTGCAGCACAATTTCATCTATATCCTCTAAGCTCAACTGATGCTCATCTTTAAGCTCTAGTGCTCCTTGTATAAAGCGGTGTGTACCAAAGCAGCAAGGGAACTTTTTGACGGATAATCCTTCTAGCATATCGAATGGCTCTCCGAAAGTGATAGAATCCATCCCCTTTTGCAGCTCCTCTTCGTCCGCCCCGCCGCTAAATGCCATGAAAAAACCGCGTTTTCCAAAGATATCCTTATTCCCTGTGAAGCCTTGATCAGCTAAGATGGCTGCCTGAATGCCGTGTGATGCTGCCAATCCAACATGCAGCGATTTGGTCATAGAGCCGAAATTCTTCTGCAGCCCTCCGGTCATCGATGCAGCAATGGCAATGGCATGGGAGCATTGATCTTCAGTGAGACGAAGCAGATAGGAAGCAGCAGCAGCCGCTCCAATCGTGCCCAATGTATCGGTTGCATGCCAGCCGAGATTATAATGCCGTATTCCCATCACTTGCCCAATTCGGATCATGACCTCCGTTCCGATACTATAGGCTGTAATGACTTCCTTACCCGAGCTTTTCAGCTTTTCGGCAAGAGGCGTTATCGCAGACAGAACCGGAGCGCTGGGATGGATGACGACACCAACAGAAGCATCGTCATAATCCAACACATGGGAAGCGGTTCCGTTAATGATGGCTGCTTTATCACAATCCGCCTTCACTGGCTCCCCCCAAAGAGAGGAGACACCACCCAGCCCGCTTTCCTGGTAGACATATACCTTTTTAGCCTTTTCTACGGCAGGTTCATTCCACCCGGCTATTGCCACCCCAAGGGTATCAATGATTGCCTGCTTGGCTAATTCCACCATTTCCTCTGGAAGCTTTTCATAGGATATATCTGTAATAAAGGCGGTGAGCCTCGACATCATGTTATTGATTTTTCCATCTTGGTTTACGCTTTTCATTGAAAGCTGCCACTCCCTCTAACCGGTCTTGTGATGTTACCAACTGGTTGTAAGCGGCAATATCCAAAGCGTAAGCAGTTTGGTAATCCGTGTCAGATCCTTTATTAATCGAGACCTTTGCCGCTCGAACTGCCATCGGGGCGGTTTCTGCTATTTTTTCCGCTATTTCCAGTGCGGTTTCCAGAGCTTTTCCTTTCGAAACGACGCGGTTAACCAAACCCCATTCGTATGCTAATGCCGCATCAATTTTACGGCCTGTATAGATAAGCTCCTTAGCTCGTCGTACGCCAATCGCTCTGGCTAAATTTTGCAATCCTCCGCCGCCAGGCAGAATCCCTCTTAATGCTTCTGACAAGCCGAAAACAGCTGTTTCTGCAGCAATAATAAAATCAGTTGACAGCGCCAATTCACAGCCGCCGGCAAGGGCATAGCCTTCCACGGCAGCGATAACAGGTACCGGAAAATCCCGTGTTAACAGAACTAAATCCTCAATGATATGATGCTGTCGTTTCCAAGTGCCGTCGCTCATTCCGTTGCGTTCCTTTAAATCGCCTCCGGTACTAAACGCTCTATCCCCTGCACCTGTGATGACAACGCATCTTAAATCTTCGTTATAGGCCTCTTCGCGGAACAGCCTTAGCCTTTCCTCGAGCATTTGAGTATTCATCGCATTCATTACTTCAGGCCGGTTGAGCGTAACAACCAGAATTTCGTTGTTTTCTCCTTTATATTCAACCTTCAACATTTCGTAGGATTCTTTCACTATAGTCACACCAATCGTCCTCCTTTCTTGAATCTCTCTTAATATGATCTTGGCATTTTCAACACGTGCTGGCCTACATAACTTAAAATCAGATTTGAAGAGATAGGAGCGATCTTCATCATTCTTGCTTGCATCCACTTGCGGTTAATGTGATACTCATTTGCTGCAGCATAGCCGCCATGCGTTTGCATACACGCTTCAGCCGCATGATAAGCAGCCTCAGAGCACAGGTACTTCGCCATATTTGCTTCTGCACCAGCTGGCAGATTGTTATCGAATTTAGTTGATGCTTTATACATAAGCGCCTCCGCAGCTTGAAGCTCCATATACGCCTGTGCAATCGGGAACTGGATGCCTTGGTTTTGACCAATTGGACGGTTAAATACAACACGCTCGTTCGCATACTTGACTGCCTGGTCAATAAACCATTTGCCATTACCAAGCGCGGAACCGGATACAAGAATCCTTTCAGCAACCATTCCGTCCATCACACAGTAAAGTCCTCTTCCTTCCTCACCGATCAAACAATCTTCTGATACTTCAAGGTCGTTAAAGAACAATTGATTCGTGTCTCCGCCTAGCATCGTCGAGATTTTAGTTGATTCAATGCCGTTTCCAACGTCACGGGTGTCAATTAGGAATAAGCTGATGCCATGTGTTCTCTTTTCTACTTTGTCAAGCGGTGTTGTACGAGCAAGAAGCAGCATCAAATCTGTGTTGTTGAAGCGCGAGATAAAGATTTTTTGTCCGTTAATAATGTAACGGTCGCCCTTCTTCACAGCAGATGTTTTAATTTTTGTCGTGTCCGTACCAGCATCCGGTTCCGTTACAGCAAAGGTTTGCAGCCTCAAGGAACCGTTTGCAATTTGCGGCAAGTATTTGCGCTTTTGCTCCTCACTGCCGTGTCTCAGAAGCGCACCCATCGTATACATTTGGGCATGAACTTGGTTGGAGTTTCCGCCAGATCGGTTGACTTCTTCTAAGATAATGGCTCCCTCTGTAAAACCTAACCCTGAACCGCCGTACTCTTCCGGGATAAGTGCCCCTAACCAGCCCGCGTCACTCATCGCTTTTACAAATTCTGTCGGATAGGTACCTTCCTCATGGGATTGTCTCCAATAATCTAAATCGAACCGTGAACAAACCTCTCTCACGCCAGCGCGAATATCATTCTGTAAGTCAGTAAATTCAAAATCCATCTTATATTCCTCCATCATCTACGATTATTTATTTCTATTAATTTATGATCCTTGTACCTGCATCCACGAATGCGGCCTGATTCCAGAGAGGACTCCGCCTTTAGAAAGATGCCCAGGGAGCTCACGGCCTACCATCTCTTCAGCCATCTTGGCGCATTCGACCAAGGATTCCAAGTTAAGTCCTGTATCGATGCCCATTTGTTCGCATAGAAACGCGACATCCTCTGTAGAAATATTCCCTGGTGCCCCTTTCACTGCAGCAAATGGACATCCTCCCAGTCCTGCAACCGCCGTATCGAATTCCCACAGACCTTCATAAAGCGCCGCGTAAACGTTTGCGAGACCCAGTCCGCGTGTATCATGCAGATGCAAGTGTATATTAAGTTCCGGCCATTTATCTTGAATGGCACGAACTGTTCGCTTAATCTGTTCCGGGTTGGCCCAGCCCATTGTATCGGCTAGTTTGACCTTCTGAATCTTTTCTCCATAGCTTTCTGCTAAGGAAATAACCTTTCCCATGATATCCAGTAAATGGTCTAAGTAAATATAGCCTTCAAAGTTGCAGCCAAAGGAAGCCATGAATCCCATCTGTTTCACCCGAATGCCTGCATTCTTATAGGCCTCAATCCATTCTGGCAGTGTTTCGAACATTTCACTCGTCGATTTATTCATATTCCGCTTTGAAAAGGCATTACTAGCAGATAGGACAAGACTTCCATCCATTGTTACGTTGTTGACCAGCGCCCGCTCAAGCCCTTTCAAATTCAGATATGCCGCCCGATATGCGACCCCCGGCACTCTATCAATCTTAGCTAATACCATTTCTGCATCTGCCATCTGCGGTACCCATTTCGGACTAACAAAGGAAGTAACCTCAATGTTTTTGAGTCCAGTCTGGCTCAGTGAGTTAATGAAGCTAATTTTATCTTTGGTTAGAATCTTGCCTGGTTCCGATTGAAAGCCTTCCCTTGGTCCTACCTCATACAATTCAACGTATCGGGGTAATGTCATGGCTGCCTCCTAACCAACAATGCTCTTACTCTTGAGCTGCTCCAATAATTCTTTTGAATAATTTAATGAGTTAAGAATCTCATCCGTATGCTCCCCTAGCAGTGGAGGTAACGATTGAAGATTGCCTCGTTCTTCATTGATACGGAATGGAAGATCGACCATTCGGAAATCAGAAACTCTAAAATCTTCAACTGGTTTAATCATTGAAAGCGCATTGACTTGTTCATCACGGAGCACCCGATCCAATGTATTGATTGGACAACTTGGTACATTGTATTCGGCCATTAAGTTGACGAGGTCGTCCACTTCATATCCCAGGGTGCATTCTTCTATAATTCGATGAAGCTCTTTACGGTTTTGGACCCTGGTTGAATTGGATTCAAATCGAGGATCCTCGACTAGCTCTGGCATTTGAAGCGCCGCACATAAATTTTTAAACAGTCGATTGTTTCCAGCTGCGATAATAGCCCATTGATCCCCTTTGGTTTTAAAAGCTTCATAAGGTGCTGTCGTGGCCATTCCCGTTCCCATCTTCTTCGGAAGATTTCCGGATGCCATATACGTGGAAAGTTGTAATGTGACCCATGCAATTCCCGTTTCTAACAGACTGTTTGCTACTTTGCAGCCTTTACCGGTTTCGTTGCGCTGGTGAAGGGCACTTAGTATACCAATTAGAGACCACATACCTGTTGCCATATCCACAATGGATACACCGACGCGAGCTGGGTCGTCACCCGCATTTCCTGTCAAACTCATAATGCCGCTGTATGCTTGAATAAGCGGGTCGTAGCCCGGCTTGTTTTTCATTTTCCCCTTATCTCCGAACGCACTAATAGCCGCATATATTAAAGATGGATTGATTTCGGATAAATGCTCATAGCCGAGTCCGCGGGATTCCTCACTTCCAGGCTTCAAGCTATGGATAAAGATGTCTGCAGTCTCGCATAATTTTTGGACTATTTTCTGCCCCTCTGGATGATTAAGATCGACGCAAAGGCTTTTCTTATTGCGATTTAATGCCAAGAAGGTGGAAGATTCCCCTCCCCATAACGGCGGATGCCAATGCCTCGTATCATCTCCATGTCCCGGTCGTTCAATCTTGATAACTGTCGCTCCTAAATCGCCTAACATTTGTGAACAAAATGGGCCCGCAACGTTTTGCGTCACATCAATGACTGTAAGACCCGAAAGAATATTAGCCATGTTCGTTTCCCCTTTCTCTTTTGTTTTATACTGGAACTTTCTTGAACTCTTCAGTCAACATTGGAACCACTTCAAATAAGTCTCCTACAATTCCATAATCAGCCACTTTGAAAATCGGTGCTTCCGGATCCTTATTGATTGCTACGATAATTTTGGAATTAGACATCCCTGCCAAATGCTGAACCGCACCGGAAATGCCGCATGCAATATATAAATCGGGTGTTACCACTTTCCCGGTCTGACCTACTTGCATTGAGTAATCACAGTATCCTGCATCACAAGCTGCGCGAGAAGCACCAACAGCCGCTCCCAATGCTTTTGCTAATTCATTAATCGGGTTGAATCCTTCTGCGCTCTTTACACCCCGGCCGCCAGAAACAATAATTTTAGCCTCTGTTAAATCAATGGTGCCTGCTGTCTTTCTTACAACATCTTTAATGACCGTGCGAATATCCTTTATGGTCGCTTTATATTCAATCGTGTCTGCTGTACGCCCCGCATCAGGTTCTCCTTTGGCGATATTATTAGAACGAATAGTAGCAAAAATGATTCCGTCTGTTATTTTTTTCTTTTGGAACGCTTTCCCTGCATAAATCGGGCGAACAAAAATCACTTCATCTGCATTTACTTCTACATCAGTACAATCGGATACTAATCCAAGTCCCAGACGTGCAGCTACCCTTGGTGCCAAATCACGACCTACAGCTGTATGACCAAGCAGTATGGCGTCCGGGTTTACGTTTTGAAATACTTCTGTGAACGCTTGCGAGAATGCATCCGTTGAATAAGCATTCAATTCCTCGTTGGTAACCAGGTAGACTTGATCTGCTCCATATTGAGCCAGCTGCCCCGCATCTCCGTTGTTCCCTTGGCCAAATAATACAGCAGTCACTTTCCCGCCAGCCGCTATTTTTTGGGCAGCGGCAAGTGCTTCAAACGATACATTTCTCAAACTGCCATTTCGTTTTTCTGCAACAACTAACACATCTTTACTCATTGATGCCTTTCCCCCTTAAATATTATTATCCCGATATGATTACACGACTTTTGCTTCAAAGCGCAGCACTTCTACGAGCTCAGAGACCTGTTCAGGCAGTTCCCCTTGTAGAATTTTCCCGGCCGTTTTTTGCTGTGGTAAATATTGTTCCAGTACTACTGTCTTCGAAAGAATCTCTTTACTATTTAAACCTAGATCAGCGGCAGTAAGCCGTTCGATTGGTTTTTTCTTTGCCTTCATGATTCCTGGAAGTGAAGGGTATCGCGGTTCATTTAAGCCCTGCTGTGCAGTGAGTAGTACAGGCATGCTCGCTTCAATGATTTCGATATCGCCTTCCACATCTTTTTCGACTTTTACCTTGCTGCCATCCACTTCCATATTCGTAATGGTAGAAATATGCGCGATCCCCAGCTCTTCCGCTAATCGTGGTCCAACCTGAGCAGCTCCATCATCAACTGCCATATATCCGCCTAAAATCAAATCATATCGATCTCTTTTCGCAACAGCAGCCAGTACTTTGGAAATCATATATTCATCACCGAAAACAGAATCATCATCTACGATAACCGCCTTATCAGCTCCCATTGCCAAAGCCGAACGAAGTGCAGCTTCAGCACGTGACGGGCCTACCGTCACAACCGTTACTTCTCCACCGTGTTTTTCCTTGATGGCCACCGCCTCTTCGACAGCGTATTCATCATAAGGATTAATGACGAATTTGACTCCGTTTTCGCTTACTTTTCCATTGGTGAGTACAATTTTCTCTTCTGTGTCAAATGTTTGCTTAAGCAGCACCAAAATGTTCATGTGATCCTCCTAAAAGTAAAATTTTCATTTTCATTCCGAAAAATTATTTTTGAATAATCTGTATATTAAAAATTTAACATAGGAATAAACATATTACTAATATCTATAAAATAGACTTCCCATATGATTTAAATATGGTATTTAAGGATGATTCAACTACAAATGTTGTTTCTGATTCTCAGTCTTATCCACTTGCAAAGGCAAGGGGCGTGTTATATAACCAAAAACCGTAAGAACAAGCCCACTGCCCCAAAAAATCGCGGAAACCCCAAGCAAGCCGCCTAGTCCTCCAAAGATGACCGGAATGGCAAATTGGGAGACGCGATTAATCATCATCTGAACTCCTAATACTTCTCCATGACGTTCGGGTAAGGATCCTTCCAGTAGCGCGGCGGTGCTAAGAGGCTGTGCAAGACCTAAACCAGCTCCTAAAATACCAACCAACACAAAAAGCACTACAATCCAAGGGGAAAAAGGAGTGACAAGATAAATGATACCAGTAACGAAAAGAGACCATGTAAGGATTCTCATGCGGCCTAAAGAGCGGACGAGAGACGTTTGGGTAAACCGAATAACGAGCATGGTCAGACCGCTGAATGAGAGGAGAATCCCTGTCATTGTTGGACTGATGCCCATATTGTCGGCAAGCAAAGGAAAGTACACGCTAAACAGCTCTCTATAGGAAAAGATCAATCCTCCAATTAGAATCGCATTCCTTATTTCACGGTTTCGCATGAGGGTCCAAATCGATTCTCTGCTTTGCAAATGTGCTTGTTGGTTCTGAACCGTTTTTTGCCTATTCTCTTCATTTAAATTCCTCATACCCATCTCGCTGAACAATGCGGTGGCAATGAGTGACATATTAAAAAAGATACAAATATGGTACCCGTAGTGATCATATAGAAAGGAACTAATAATGGGGCCAATCATTGCGCCAACTGATCCAAACAGACTGTAGTTAGCCACCGTCCGATCGATGTCGCCTCCTAAGTTACCAATTCTCTTCTGCAAGGCAAGCATCAGGCAGGTAGAAGCAATACCAACCATAGCAAGCTGGATTAAAAAAATGAAAAAAGATGGAAATATGACACTTATTAATAATGAAATCAAATACATGACGTTCCCTATGATCACCATAGGACGTGTTCCTTTATGATCAATCCATTTGCCAATATGTAAAGCCAATAAGGCCGGGCAGATAGCAGAACTAGCAATAATCATGCTGATTTCTTGAGGGGAAAGCCCCAAAGAGTAGGCGTATAAAGAAACAACAGGCTTGATCCCTGTAATTGTTGTGATAAGGATGGTATTCATGAGAATAATAATGTAATAATTCAATTGATTTCACCGCCAAGATAGAAGTACAAAGCAAAAGGAACGGAAATAAAAAAGGACTCCCCAAATCTGGAGAGCTTTTTAAACGATCAATTATCACCTTTTTTATGGAAATTAATCCCATGGTATTCGATAAATTCATCAAAAACCTCGATGGACTTTTCTCTTCCGATTCCACTTTGCTTGATCCCGCCAAACGGGATGTATTTTGAACCTAAAGGTGTCTGTCCATGACCATTAATGAAGGTCATACCCGCTTCTATTTGGTTCGCAACGCCTAATGCACGGTCAAAATCCGAAGACCATACGGAAGAACCCAAACCGAATTCTGAATTGTTGGCCATATGAATAACCTCTTCTTCCGTATGATATGGAATCAAAGGGAGCACTGGACCAAATTGTTCACAGGTCACAATTTCGGCATTAGGATCGACATCCCGTACAACTACCGGCTGCAGATAGTATCCATTATCCCAATTTTCAGGTTCCAGCACCTTCCCTAGCTTGACTAAGTTAGCACCACTATGTTCAAGTCTTTCAACCAGTTCACTTATCCTATGATATTGAAGTTTGTTGTTAATTGGTCCCATTGTAGCTTCTTCATTCAGTGGATGCCCAATTTTATAGGCGTCTGCCAATTCGCAAACCTTTTCATAGAAAGCTTCATACATTTCAGAGGGGACGTACACGCGCTTAATGGCAAAGCAAAATTGCCCCGTCCTTCGAAATGCCCCTTCCACAATCTTGGGAACCACTTCATTCAGATCAGCGTCATCTAGTACGATGGCTGGATCATTGCCCCCTAATTCAAAGTGAACTCCTTTGAGAGTATCTGCAGCAGATTTCATAATTACCACAGCAGTATTCCCCCCGCCGGTAAACGAAATTTTACGAACGAGGTGATGAGTAGTTAAAGCATTTCCCACCTCACCTCCGCCAAGGACAACATTAATCACTCCTGGAGGGAAGAATCTCGCCATTGTTGTTAATAAAGCGGCTACCCCCATCGATGCAGTTGGAGACGGCTTAACAACAATGGTATTGCCCGCAAGAAGAATAGGCGTTATTTTTTGTAAGGTCAGTATGATAGGGGCATTCCAAGGAACGATACAAGCAATCACACCCATCGGCCTTTTCACAACGCTGACCCAGCCGCTTTCATCCTCTGTTACCCTTTGTTGTAAGGCAGAAGGCGCCATGTCAGCCATATTTTTCAAATCCATCAAGCCTAACTTGATTTCATCAATGGTTCTGCCAAGCAAAATGCCGTTTTCTTTAGTTGTCACTTGGGCTATAGAATATGCATTTTTCTCAATTTCCGCAGCAGATGCTAATAGGATTGAAATTCTTTCCTCCAGTGAAGTTTGGCGCCACGAGAGAAAGGCTCGATGTGCAGCATCAACGGCACGTTCGATATGGCTCGCATCCCCATTCGCGATATAACCCACGACCTCGTTTAATCTGCCTGGATCCCTCACTTCACTGTATTGCTCTGTTGTTACATCTTCATTGTTGATAAACAGGTTTACCTTCATATGCATTCACCTCGTTATGTCCATTTCATTCGCTCCTAAATTACATTTCAACATCGTCCGCCAGATTCCCACGCTTATTTTTCACTCCGCTATAGACGCTAATGGCAAATATAATGAGGGCAACGCCCATGATAACGGCTGAAATTGGCTGTGTAAAAAAGATAAGAAAACCTTCAGTTGAAATAGATAAGGATTGCAGCATTGAAGTCTCCAATTGGGACCCTAATATAAAAGTTACAATCATCGCGGACATCGGGATATCTAATTTTTTCAAGATATAACCAATAACCCCAAAAATCAGCATCATCGAAACATCCCAAAGGCTGCCATTTAGACTGTAGGTTCCAACTAAAATAACCATCAGGATAATCGGAAACAATAACTTATACGGTATCATCGCAATTTTGGCCCACATACCGACTAAAGGCATGTTCATGATCAGCAATAAAACATTTCCAATAAACATACTGGCAATCAGGCCCCATACAAAGTCCGGATTTTTCGTAAACAGGGCTGGTCCTGGCGTTAATCCATGCATAACAAACGCCCCTAAAATAACCGCCATGGTTGGCGAGCTTGGCAGTCCTAAGGAAAATAAGGGAATTAAAGCCGCACCGCTGTGGGCATTATTCGCCGTCTCAGGTCCTGCTACCCCCTCGATCGCTCCTTTTCCAAAGCGGGACGGATCCTTTGCAACCTTTTTTTCTAAAATGTAGGAAAAGGTTGATGCGATAATAGAGTTTGCACCTGGGATGACTCCAAGAAGCATTCCGATACCCGTTCCCCTTCCGACGGATTTAAGAGTTGGTCCCCATTCTTCCCGCTTAGGAAGAAGACCTGTGACCTTTTCTGGTTTGGAAACTTTTGTTGGGTTTTCCGCATTCAGCAAAATCTCTGAAATTCCAAACAGACCCATGGCCATGACCGCAAAATCAATTCCATCCATCAACTCTATGGAGTTAAATGTGAAACGGAATTCTCCAGTGACCATGTCTTGTCCTACCATCGCAAGCAATAAACCAAGGAATGCAGCAATTAATCCCCTGACCAAAGACTTTCCCATCAATGCCACAATCATCAGCATGCCAAGCAGCATAATGGCAAAGAACTCCGGAGGACCAAATTTCAACGCAATTTTAGACAAAGCAGGACCTACAAACGTAAGCGCCGTTACAGCAACAATCCCACCGATAAACGAGCCAATTGCAGCCACCCCAAGTGCTGCTCCCGAACGCCCCTGCTTCGTCATCTCGTAACCGTCAATACATGTAATGACCGATGCAGCCTCACCTGGCACGTTCACTAATACAGAAGTAATCGTTCCTCCATACATTGATCCATAAAAGATTCCGGAAAGCATAATAATAGCAGTGACTGGCTCCATCCCGAAAGTAATCGGAATAAGCAAAGCAGTTCCAGATACTGGACCAAGTCCAGGGAGAACGCCGATGAACATCCCAAGCATTACACCAATAAGGCAGTAGAGAAGATTTGACCAGCTCAAAGCCGTTTCAAATCCATGCAAAAGCAATAACAATGAATCCATTTAACTGCCCCCCTAAAATAGTATCCCGCCTAAAGGTAAGTACACCTTTAAAACTGTATTAAACATCCAGTAAATGAATACGGTTATTCCGACAGACATCGATAAGGTGGTGTACCATTTATACTCTTTGTAGAACAAAATGGCCAAAAAGATAACACCCGCAACTACGAATCCGAATAAAGAAAAGAGAATTACGAAAAGGACCAAACTGATAATGATAAACAAAATATGTTTTAAAGAACGTCCCGTTGGCCACGATTCACTGCTTACATTTTTCCCTTTTACGCTTTCATAGATATACCAAAACGAGAGGGCCATCAGGATACCACTCAACCAAGTAGGAAAGAAGCCCGGTCCCGGTCCAAGAGCACTAGAATAGGAATACTGCAAGGACAGTACAAACAAGAAAAGAGCTAGAAGGAAAATGACTGCACCAGCCCAAATTCCTGACCTGTAATTACTCATGATAGAAATTCATCCCCTTCCACAAACAAATCGAAAATGGAGGGCATTCAGGGTCAACCCGAATACCCAATTATATTCAAAACCCAGTTTTATTTAATTAGCCCTAGTTCCTTCAACATTTTTCCAAATCTAACATTCTCTGCATCAACCTCTTTTTGGACAACCTCAGGATTGCCATATTGAGTCTGTAGAGAGGCTTTCTTGAATTCTGCTAACACTTCAGGATCTTCCATGGTTTTCTTAAGCGCTTCTTCTAGCATCTTAACAATTTCTTCTGGCACACCCTTCGGTGCAAAAAGCGAGGTATTGCTGTCAATCGCAATATCGAAGCCTTTATCTTTCAAAAGCGGGATATCCGGAAAATAAGGAACAGGTACACTTGCGACATTAAATAATCCGCGGAGCTCACCAGATTCAATCAGCGCCTTGGCATCACTCGGCTGTACCATAGCCCCCTGAACATGCCCGCCTAAAACACCTGTAATCGCTGGAGGCGTGCCTTCAAATGATACCGCCTTTGCTTCAAAGCCCGCCTGCTTTTCTAGTTCCGCCACCGGTATATGCGCTCCTGATCCAATCCCGCCAGCTACACCATATGAGAATTTACCAGGGTTTTTCTTCACATAATCAAGCCATTCTTCAAATGTTTCCCAAGGAGCGTCTGCTTTCACAATCATGATTTGCTGGTTACCGAATACTTTTGCGATAGGTTGAAAACTGTCAGGGGAGTATTTCACATTCCCATACAAAGGCTGCATGGAAATAGCACGGTGTGTAGACATTGCAAGGGTGTATCCATCAGGCTTGGAGTTAAATAAATCCGTGATTGCAATTGAGCCGCTGCCGCCTGGTTTATTCACAATTACTAACTTGGCACCGGGCAAATACTTAGGAAGGTATTTTTCTATGATTCTCGCACCAATGTCAGTAGAGCCGCCCGCAGCAAATGGTACGAGAACTTCAATCGGTCTTGTTGGATACTCAATTTTTGTCTGTTTTTCATTTTTTGCTGCCGTAGTTGCATCCGAACCCGTTGATTGTGAAGATTGAGCACAACCTGCCAGTACAAGAAGTAAAGCTGTCAAACAGAGCATAATGAACTTTTTCATTTTCTAAATTCCCCCTAATTTTAAATTTAACAGCTTTAATCAAAACTTATTTAACCGTCCATCACCTCCCAACGAAATCATAATTTCAGAAAAACTTAGATTAATAATCTTTCTGATTCGAAACTTTGGCCAGGCGGACATCCACAACAGCTGATTTTCCGTTTTTCACTTCATTCATGGCCTGCTGTAATACTTCAGGTAACTCCCTTGGATCTGTCACCATCCTGGCGTATGCTCCCCCTGCCGCTTCAGCAATTTTTGCTAGATCGGCCGATTGATCAAAATTCACCCAGTAACGGTCCGTTTGTTTGGCTATGCCGTCTGGATATCGCTTTAATAGATTCTGCTTCGTTGCATTCCAGCCTTCATTGTTGTAAATGACTGTTAAAAATGGCGCTTGATATCTGCGCGACATCCAGTGAACCGAGGCCGGAACGCTGAATAAGTATGAACCGTCACCGGTTAAATTGACTATCGTTTTCGTTGGATCAGCGAGCTTGATTCCAATAGCTGCGCCACCGTTCCATCCTAAGGATGTACCTCCGCTGCTAAAATAGGTGCCTGTCTTTGAGCGCGGCAAATGTTTGGCTACCGTCATGGTATTCGTAATCGTCTCATCTAATATGATGGTCTCAGCGTCCACCACATTACGCAAACAAGCCGTAAGCCATTCTGGCGAAATCGTGTTTCCTTCCCCCTGTTCTTTCTGCTTCCAAGATTCACGCTGCTCTTCGTGGTATTTCGCTAAACGGAGGTAACGTTCTTGTACTTGCTCCTGATTAATATCTGTCTGGGCTAGATCTTCATTTAATTGAATCAAGGAGGCATAGGCATCCGCACGATAATTCTTTACCGCGGGAATGTGCCATAATGGAATGTCTTCCTTGATTGGATCTAAATCAATATAGTAGACTTTGCATTCGTCCTTTGGCCGAACTTGTGTAGCGACCCAAGGAACATCCGTATCAATGGCGATAATGACATCTGCTTCGGAAATAAATGGATTTGGATCGTACCCCAGATGCAGAGCGTGGTCCCTCGGGAAATTAACGAAAGTAGGAATCTGCTCCACAACAGGTATAGCCATCTTTTCGCAAAATTCAATTAATTTTGGGACCGCTTTCGTATTTCTACCTAGATAAGAAGTAATCAACAATGGATTTTGGGCTTCTAATAAAGCGCTTACGATTTCATCAAGACCCCATTTGGGTAAGGAGGACTGTTCAATTAACGCCCATTCCCCCCAAGAGTCAGGCAGTTTCTCCACATTTTCCTCTAGAACTTCTCTTGCTCCGGTCAAATATACCGGTCCAGCTGGGTCACTTTGAGCCATCTGCATCGCCCGGTAAATGAGCTGTTTAACGTTTTTTCCCGTTCTGATATCTGATTCCCATTTGACATAGGACCTAAGGATTCCACGCTGATCGTATACATTTTGCAGATAATTCACATAGGAATTGCGGCTGCCCGGAAGCTCTCCATCCATGGTAATCGGTGTTTCTCCAGCGAAAATGAACACCGGAACGCGAGCTCGAAATGCATTATGAACAGCACCTCCCAGATTTTGAGTCCCCACATCCGTATGAATAATCACGCCCTGTGCCTGGCCTGTCAGCATCGCATACCCTTGAGCTGCGGATAAAGCGGTACTCTCATGCGGACAAATGATGGCCTTGGGAAGTTCCTTCCCTTCCTCCTTGGCTTTTGCCAAGGCCTCAATCATCGAAGGATGATCGCTGCCTAGATTGCAAAACAGGTAGGAAATGCCGACTTCCTGCAATGCTTCCATCAAAGCATCAGCTGTCGTGTACCTTTCGAACTTGTCTGTGTTGTTCATGAATTCATCTCCTATATTTTCCTTTTAAAATTCCACCGACTTTTCAATGATTTCAGCAATATCCAGCGTCTGCACCTGTTCCTCGACTTCCTTAGCCTTCGTGCCATCGGAAAGCATCGTTAAACAATAAGGGCAATTGCTGCCAATGACCGTCGGGTTCGTTTGTAGCGCCATTTCCGTCCGTGCTATATTTATCCGGGTCCCTTCGCGCTCTTCCATCCACATCCTGCCTCCGCCGGCTCCGCAGCAAAGTGCATTTTCCCTGTTTCGTTCCATCTCGAGCAGCTTAATTCCCGGGATTGCACGCAGTATTTCCCTTGGTGAACCGTAGATATCATTGTAGCGTCCGATATAACAAGAGTCATGATAGGCCACTTTCTCTTCAACCTTCTTCGTTGGCTTAAGTCTGCCTTCTTTCAATAGATCAGCCAGAAGTTGGGTATGGTGAACGACTTCCGCTTCCAGTCCAAATTCCGGGTATTCATTTTTAAAGGTGTTAAATGCATGCGGATCTGTCGTCACAATTTTGCGCACGTCGTATTTTTGGAACGTCTCAATATTTTGAGTGCATAATTCCTGGAATAAGTACTCGTTCCCCATCCGGCGCGCTGTGTCCCCTGAGTTCATCTCTTCATTGCCGAGAATCGCAAATTTTACCCCAGCTTTGTGCAGCAGACGGGCAAAGGATCGGGCAATCCTCTGGCTGCGGATGTCGTACGAGCCCATTGACCCTACCCAGAATAAAACATCAAATTCAGGGGTTTCATCAACGGTCTTGATAATATCCTCCATGCCTTCACGCCATTTGATGCGTTCATTGCGGTTCGAACCCCAAGGGTTTCCTTGTCTCTCGATATTATTGAAGTAGCGTGAAGCTTCAGCTGGCATTTCTCCTTGCGTCATAACCAAAAACCTGCGCATATCGATAATTTTATCAACATGCTCATTCATTACCGGACATTGATCTTCACAATTTCGGCATGTCGTACATGCCCACAGTTCTTCTTGCGTGATGATATCCCCGATTAGATTTGGTGTTTCGACAGAAGCGGCTACCTCGGAATTTCCACCTACTGTTGCTTGTAGAGCCATTGAACTGGATTTCGCATCCTTAAAAGCAAAGGCTGGCACCCAAGGCGAACGCGATGTGATCGAAGCTCCCTTTTCCGTCAGGTGGTTTCGCATTTTCAAAATGAGTTCCATTGGTGAAAGGCTCTTACCTGTACCGGAAGCAGGACACATATTTGTACATCGTCCGCATTCTGCGCAGGCATACAGATCGATCAACTGCTGTTGGGTAAAATTCTCGATTTTTCCAACACCGAATTCCTCAGCCTCTTCATCCTCGAAATCGATTTTACTCAATTTTCCGACAGGACCGACTTTCTTGAAAAATAAGTTAAATAACGCGAATAGCTCATGCGCTTGCTTCGACTGCGGGACGAAAACCATGAAGGACAACACGGTCAGCAGATGCACCCACCAAAATACGTAGAACAATATTGTTCCTGTACTCGTGCTCATGCCCGAGAACACCGCAGCAACCACACCAGAGAATGGAGCATAGATGAAATCCGGTTCATGCCCGAGCATCACAGTTTCAAAACCCAGCGTAAGCAGGATGGACGCTGTCAGCGTGGTTAAAGCAATGATGACCACAGCCGCTTTGAAATCTCTTCTGGGCTGTAAACGCTTTAATTTTTCAATATAGCGACGGTAAAAAGCAAATACTACTGCGCACAGCATGAGGAAGGTCGTCCACTCCTGCATAAGACTGAAATATTTGTGCAGGGTTCCAATTGGGAATTCGTATCCTTTGATAAATCCCTTGATGATGATCTCAATGAGCCCAATTTGAATGATGAAAAAACCATAGAACAAGATCAAATGCATCAGACCGCTTTTCTTGTCTTTAAACAATTTCCTTTGACCAAACCCATTGACTAACACACTATTCAATCGTTCTTTAAGGTTCAGTTCAAATTCGGTTTTTTTGCCGAGCTTCACAAACAAATACCGACTGTATACAATTTGAATAAATAAATACAAAGCATATCCTGTCACAGCTAGAACTGCAGCAGCATTCAAATATACAAGCACCAGCGCACTTCCTTTCTTAACTAAAAATATATATCTGAAGCCTCCACCAACCGTACACATTACATTTCGGATTGAATGGGGCTTTGTTTCATTTACTCCTATACCTTTCTTATGAAACCATGCGCACGGTCTCTAGCTAAAACATCTCCAGCAATTGTTGTTTTGTGATTTTTATTATTCTGAATATTATTTATTTTGATAGTAGCATTTGATATACTAATACTTCAAATATCTATTTAATAGATTTGCGATACGAAAAAAATATGGATAGGTGATTCGTACATGGATATACGCCAATTACGTTACTTTGTGACAGTATCAAATGAAGGACAAATTACACGAGCTGCAAAGAAATTGAATATGGCTCAGCCGCCCCTAAGCCAACAGCTAAAGTTAATCGAAGAAGAGCTAGGGACCTCTTTGTTCATACGGAATAGCAGGAGCGTCGAGTTAACGGAGGCTGGAATGTTACTCTACGAACGCGCAGTTAGTATCCTAAATCAAATCGATGACACTGTAATGGAAGTGAAAGAAACGGGAGATGGCCTGCGGGGACAGCTCTCAATTGGTACTGCGAAAACAGTGGCCGCGGCCTATTTGCCGGAAAGAATTCAAGCCTTCCATAGTCAATATCCACTCGTTACCTTCCGCATAGAGGACGGCCATCCCCATGAAGTTGTTAAGTTTTTAGAAGATAGATTAGTAGAATTAGCTTTCGTTCGCTTCGTTTCGGACCTATCTTTAGATTATGCATCTAAAACTTTACACATAGAACCTTATGTGCTATTCATTCCAAGTAAATGGGAGTGGGATACATCTAGAACATCTATCCGTATGAAGGATCTCGAAGACATCCCTCTTGTCATGTTCGTACGAGAAAACAAGTATGGAAAATATACAGCCTTCCATGATGCCTGTATAAAACTAGGAGTCAAAACGAACATCGTCTGCGAATCTCATGATGCTGGCATTATCTTTTCCTTTGTCGCGGCCGGGATGGGAGCGGCCGTTCTGCCAAGATCAACACTCGCCATTCACACGTCAGATAATATAAAAATTGTCGAAATAGAGGATTGTCCTCTTCAAAATAAAATCTCTCTCATCTGGGACAAAAATCGTCCTCTATCGAAAGGTGCCCAACGGTTTATTGAGTATTTTGATTGAACGATCACTTCCTTTTGGTATAAATAAAACAAGAGCCTTATATTATATATTAGGCTCTTAGTTTATCGTTTTTTTTAGACTACGGCAGTGCATCCATTGCGTCCCCAAATCACTTCATAAGCATGACAAAGAAGCCTATTAAAATACGATTTTTTCGCTAGGCAGCTTTTTTCTGCTTTACTATCGTTTCATACACAATACCGAGAATATCAAAGACTGTTTTTTCTCGTGATATCGGATGACACTTACGCCGACTCTTTTATATAGTAAATACTTTACTACACCTCCTTCTTGATTGTAGACAATCTCTTTTTTTTTCCTGCCAACGATAAAGTATTTTCAGCAAAGGCATAATTAAAATAAAAATGAACAGCAGCCTGAACGTTTGGAACATAGTAACAAGCGAGACCTCTGCATTAACTGCATCAGCTAATAATACCATCTGATCTAAGCCACCTGGGGCTGTACTTAGGAAACCTGTAGCGAACGTTGTGTCCATTGCAGACGACATTAGAAAGCTTGAGCCATAAGTTAGGGCAATCAGTGCGAATGAGCTGAAAATACCGCCTACAAGTACGCGTACTGGCAGCTTAATCATATGTGGCTTGAGCATGAGACCGATATGGGCGCCGATTAGTAACTGTGCGACGTCCATAACAATGCCAGGTACTTGTGGCATTGCCATTGGTGTTGTGAGTTGCAACATCATTAACAATATAATTGGTGTGATGAAATATGCTACTGGCAAATGGATGCGTTTCGTTAAGTGTGAGCATACCCATGCTAGTGCAATTAATAAGACTAAACTAATCGTTAGCTTCGCGTCAGTTGGCTGCTTACTCATTACTTGGCCACTCACGATAAAGGGTACGAATACAACGACTAGTAATAGCCGAATTACTTGAAAATAAGAAATAACGCCGATTTCTTTAACCTTTTCTTCCTCGGCAAAGACGACGATTTGACTTAAACCGCCTGGGATAGCCCCTAGTACAGCAGCTTTCATCGGGATTTTTGCCCATTTGCACGTTAAATAGGCGATGCCGATTGAGCCGCCGATTAAAATAACGTTTACCGTTATCATGTAAAATAAAATAGAGCTCATCATGCCGAATAAATCGCTGTTAAATTCTACACCTATTGCGGTACCGACCATGACGACACCTAAATCACACATTTGGCCGGACCATTTGAGCGGTCCTTTATAAATAAATTGGGCTAACATGACGACACCAATCGGGCCGAGCATCCATGGAATAGGGGTGTGCAGCAGGCTAAAAATATAACCGCCAAGTAAAGATAAGACTAACACCGTTAACATTGCCTTCAACAGCTAACACCCCTTCCTATAAAAAAATATCTACATTTATTACTAAAAAACCACCAGTGTTTATCGTTGTAATTACTGGTGGTTTAAGTATTATTATTTCACTAATTCTTTTACTTGTGCTTCACGATCTACGTCGTCGCGACGACGATCACCCCAGTATGCAGAACCATTTTTCAAATATTCTTCATAAGTCCATTTCACTGGCTCCCAGTCTGGCTCAAAGATTAAGTAGCCGTTTGTAAAGATTTCAAGACGTAAGCCGCTTCCTGGGTCTTTTACATAAATGTACATTGCTTGCGAAATACCATGTTTACCAGGACCTACGAATTGTACATCAGCTTCGCATAAAATATCAGCAGCGCGTAGTAAGTCTTGTGCGTTATCTAACCAGTAAGCGATATGGTGCATTTCGTTTGGCTTTTTTGAACGTGATGTAGACATAATTGCTACATCATGTACTAAGTTTGTTACGGATAACCAGCTTGCTACTTGTACATCGTCTGGATTCACGAAATATTCGCGCAGCTTGAAGCCTAATGCTTCTTGTAAATATTTTACGATCTCAGCGTTGTCATGAGAAGTTTGTAAGTTTACATGATCGATACGGCGTGGAGATACACCTTTCGCCCAGGATTTATAAGTTTGGTTTTTAAGTACTGATTTGCGGGTTTCATCAGCAGGTGTTTTTTCCATATCGTAGTAAAGTTCGAAGCGGTGACCACTTGGTAATTCGAAGCGGATTGCTTCACCTTGCGCTGCTTCTTCGCCAGCTTCTATCCAACGTACTTCTGTACCAGCATCTTCTAATAATTTTGCGAAAGTTGCTATATCCTCGCGGCGTTTTGTACGCCAGCCGATGTGATCGATGTAAGAAGTTTCACCAGCTGTAATGGATAATGTATGGTGCTCGAAGTCGCCCCAAGCTCGTAAGTAGTGTACGCCATCTACAACCTCTGTTTCTTCTAAGCCGATTGTATCGCGGAAGAACCATAAAGATTTTTCAAGATCTGCTGACACTAAAGCTACGTGTCCTAATTTTGCAATTTCCGGTGCGTAAAGAAACTTTTCCAATTATATTCACCTCATAGTCAATTGTTTTTTTATAAGAGGACATGTGAAATATTATTCATTCATTTTCGAATGCTGATATTACCCTTGAATGTTTGTATTAACGCCGAATAAATGTCTGCCGTAACCTAAAATGCCGTCTTCATATAAAGAAGTAATGTGGGTTGCAATTGCCATTAAGTCACGAGTAAATAGCTCTACTGGATGACCTTTTAATAAGGCGTGTCCGCCTAAAGTCAGCAGTGATTTTACACCGATTTGTGCACACTTATCAATAATCTTTGCACGGATTGCTTTATATTTTGCTCCTTCGTAAAGGCCTCCTTTATCTCTTTCCATCATTGCGATGTATTCATTTAATAAGCTTTTAGCAGAGAGCATTTCAAGCTTTAACTCCGAAAGTACGCGTTGGCTCGCAGGAGAATCTTTTTCATTAATACCAGAGAACCGTACTCGGCCAGCTGTATGCTTTTCGAATTCGTCAAGTACACGCTCGGCACCGCCAACAGCCATCGCTGCAAACCCTACATAGAAGCCGGGGTAGAATGGTGTGTTGTAGTATAAGTAGTCTTGATCGAAATCTTCATACGGCGGCTGACTCTTTTCGATAATTTTGTTAAAGCGTAAAATGGCATCAGGCTTCACGAAAACTTTATCGACGATTAATGTATTACTGCCGGATCCACGAAGACCAAGCGAATCCCAGGTTTTCACAACTTCTAAGTCAGAAACTTTTAATAAAATACCTACTCGCTCAGGCTTGTCATTATCTTCGAATTTCATAAATGCGCCAACGCCAACCCAATCGCAATAGTTGATACCGCTTACAAAGTTGTACTTACCTGAAACAATATAGCCGTTTTCAACTGGTTCTACTTTGCCGATTGGTGCAAATACGTCAGCTACGAAGCCGCCTTGGTTAATGACTTCATCACGAATGTGCTTTGGATAGTAGCATACCCAAGAGTTGTGCACGGAGAAGAAGTATGTTAACCACGAAGCAGATAAGTTGTGGTAACCAACTGTACTTACCATATCAACGAACGTGCGCCAATCAAGTTGTGGATAGCCAAACTCCTTAGGTAAAATTAAACGATGAATTCCCTCCTCGCGGATCATATCCGCGAGTCTTGGAGAAATGGTCGAGTTTAGATCTGCTTCAATGGCTTCTAACTCTGCAGCTTCCCCGATGCGCTTTGCTTTTTGCATAATTTCTTCATAAGGAGCTTTATTTTTAAGTGCTGTTAACATCTGATCATTCCTTTCAAAAATAGTTTATTGTGCTGTAACTGCTTGATCTTTTTCAACAGCTAAAAAATCGATAACAAGTTTGTTCACGATTTCTGGCTGGTCCGTTTGTGCTTGGTGACCGCAGTTTTCGATATATTCGAATTTAATGTTCGGTAATAATTTCTCAAGCTTATAACCTGTCTCTACTGGTGCGACATTATCTTGGTTACCCCAAATGAATAAACCAGGAATTTTTAATTTTGGTAATGAATCCTTAATACAGTAACGATTCCAAAGCTTTGGTTCTTCATTCATTCTGGCTAAGTAACCATCAAACGCTTGATTTGATTCTTTTACACCTGGGCGGGTTGCTGCTTGATGACGAAGTTGAATTAGTTCTTCAGGAATGACTGTGCCTTCACTAGAATTACGATACATAAATTTACGTAACGATTCTTCTGTATAGTCGTAACCAATCACTTCTAAGAATGAACGCAGCTTTCTTTCAGGTACTTCTTGCATTGCTTGATAAATCGTATTACTGCCAATGTAAACAACCTTATTTACTTTTTCAGGGTGGTCAATTGCATATTTAGCAGCAACATAAGCACCTTGTGAGTTGCCAACAAGTGATACTTCATCCAGGCATAATGCTTCAATAAAATCATGTACATGATCCACTAAGCTTTGATGACCATTTACTGGCCATGCGTGAGGGCGTGCATCTGTAAAGCCCATTGATAGTTGGTCTACTGCATATGCACGGAAGCCAGCTTTTGCTAATGCAGGCAACATAAAACGCCAACCCGCTGCGCCGCAGGCACCAGGTCCTGCACCATGTAGTAAAATTACAGCTGGTCCCTCTGTTCCAGCCCAAGAATAATGTGTACGTACCCCTTTTGCTAATACGTAACTATTATGAAATCCATCAAAAATTGTCATTGTTTTGCCCCCTTGTACTGATTGGCTGTTTTTTGTTGTTTTGAGTATAACTGTTAATAAATTTAAACATAATAGCGATTTTTATTGAATGAATAGTCAGAATCATTAAAATTTATTGAAAAGCATACTTAATTTTAGTAATATGGGGAATAGAAAATCATAGGGGATGTGATTTTAATGAGTGAAATAGCATTTGATTCAAACGAAACAAAAAATATTTTAATGTCGGCAAATGCCTTCCACACATTAAAAAACAATTTATTTAACAACATTGGCTCTCATAAAACGAAAGGTTTTTTATTCCGATTTGGTAAAGAGTTTGGGATGGAATCAGCAAAAAATAGGCTTCAGAATAAAAACTCGGTGAGTCCTGTCGGTAAAAGACATTCGCGCTTAGGTCATGTAAAAGATGTAATTTTCATGGGAGAAATTGTGCGCCATCCGGACGGCACGATTGAATGTAACAATACGTGGGGACAATGGGTAGAATCATTCGAAGCAGCATTACACCTTAAAAATTACGGTTTAGCAAATGAATGTGTTTGTCACATGTTATGCGGGTTTGCGAGTGGTGCATTGACATATGAGTTTGGCGAGTCAATTATTGCCATTGAGTACAAGTGCGTTGCAAAAGGTGATCCATGCTGCGAGTTTAAAGTGCGTTTGGAGCGCGATTGGCTCAAAGAGAAAGAGGATCTTATAAACCTTTATCAAAACGACAACATTTTATCTGAGCTTGAAATGACATATGATGCACTTTTGCATCATAAGCAATTGCTCGAAAAAATTTCGATGTTTCATAGTCAACTCACGCAAAAAGTAACAGATAAGCATTCGATGGATGAAATTGTACAGGCTGCGTATGAACTGTTGAACATCCCGATTTTGATTGAGGATATTCACGGCAATCCGTTAAGTCAAATTGGTTTAACGGAAGAACAGCAGCTATTAATTAAAAAAGATAAGGCGAAATTATCGTATTTTGATGATAAGCACAACGTTTCGTATTACAAAGGCGATGAATATTGGAAGTTGACCGCACCTGTTCTTATTAATAAAAAAAATTATGCCTCTTGTTCTTTTTTTTACTTTGACGGTGAACGTATGGATGAAAACGATCACTTATTTTTAGAGCGTATTTCTACGGTCGTGGCATTATGTATTTTATACGAGGAAGCGCAGTTTGAAGAACAACAGCGTATGCGCAGCTCACTGTTAGAGCGCTTAATTCATAATCGAAATATTAAAGACATCGAATCTTACTATAAGTTTTTACTGTTTATGTTTCGGCCGCCGTTTTCTACAGGTATTATTAGTGTAAAAAAGAAAAAGAAAAATAACGAAATTATTGACATTCATGATCAGCTGATACAGCTCTCAAAGTTAGCAAAAGAGTGGGATTTACCTTGTATTTTTGCAGTACTCGGGGAAGAAATTGCTCTCCTTAACTCACTAAATAGCGATAAGCAAGGCTGGCAAAAGAAAATGACTAAGATTTTTCATAAGATGGAGAAACAAAACAGCAATTATAAATATTCAATCGGGCTTAGCGGAATGTTTAGCAACTTTAAAGATTTTGAACGTTCTCTTCAAGAAGCGCGTATCGCACAGCGCTTCCCAAATCAAAAGCTGCTAACAGATTACGAAGATTTAGGTATGCTTGGCGATATTGTAAGGAACATGAGTATCGAACAGCTGCATGAAATGGCGAAAAAGACGTTAAAAGATTTATACAATTTCGACGATCCTCGTAAAAAAGAGTTGCTGCACACGCTTTACGTTTATTTATTAAATAGCCAGCGCTTAAAAGAAACGATGGATGAGTTGACGTTATCAATCGGCGGTATCCAATATCGTATAAAGCAAATTGAAGAGCAGCTGCAAATTTCACTAAAAAACGCTTCAACAGCCGCGTATACTTTATTAGTGATTCAGGCGCTAATATTGTCGGATAGTTTATGCTTTGAGGAATTTGCACGATAATATAACGAGGTTTAAAAAGGATGAAAAAAGACTGGCAGACAAACTTATTTTCTAGTTTGTCTGCCCGTCTTTCTTCATGTGGGAATCTATTGTTCTACAGAAACATTTAGGCTCATTTGCTTTTCTTCCGTAGTACGACGTGCATCTTCTTTTTCAGTTGCTGTAATTTTTAATTTACGTGTAGCTAATAACACTATTGCAGTTACAACATATAAACTAACGATCACTAACACCCCTGAGTTGAAACCGGAGCGAACGTCATCACCTGTAAATGTAATTAAGTAACCAGTAATCCATGGACCGATTACTCCAGCCATACTTGAAATAGATAATGAAATCCCTGTTACACTGCCCACTAATTTTTTCGGAATGATCAACGTTTTTATTGCAACATTTAACGGTAATAGGCTTGTGTTCATTACCAGGCCTCCGCCTAAGAAAATACATGCTAAAACTGGTGAAGATACAATTGTTGTCATTGCGTAAGAGGTCGCACCAACCAGTAATACTATAACTAATACACGGTCATAAGATTTGATAAGGCTTTTATTTTTCTTGAATAAGATGTCTGTAAATTTACCTGCACAAATTGCGAATACAGTACCTGCAATACCCATTCCAGCAAATACTAAGCTCATAATATGTGGCTCAAGACCAACGATTTTTGTTAAGTAAGTTGGTGCCCATGTTAGAACCCATGTTGTTATCCACATTGATACGAAACCTACAACTAAAATTGATAATACATACGGGTTGATTAAAACTTCTAAAATATACTTGAACGGTACTTCCTTGTTAGAAGCTAAAGATTTTACGTCTTCAACCAGTGGCTGCTTAGGCTCGTCTCTCATAAAGAAGAATAATAATGCCCATACAAAGCTTGCTGCCCCTAATATTGCGAAAGTATGTTGCCAACCTAAGTTTGTAATCCCGATAACCAAAAGTGGTGCAGCTAAATACGTACCAACTGTTGTACCAGAAGTCATAATAGCTGAAGCGACACCGCGTTGTGAACTAGTAAACCATCGTGCAAGGTGTACTATGCACAAACCGAGCGTACCACCCTCGAAGAAACCTAAACTAACACGTAGTAAAATTAAGTTTGTTACCGTTTCTACAAAATAAGCGCTTGCTAATGAAACAGTCCATCCAGTAGCAATTATCATTAATAAATATTTTGTGTTGAAGCGATACGTTAATGTACTTAAAATAATACTTCCGACAGCGTATGCAGCGAAGAAGCTACTTCCTACTAAACCAAACTGATCGTAAGATAAATCTAGTTCAGACATGATTGGTTCTGCGGCTAATCCTAAAACTGATTTATCCGTATAGTTTAAAACAGATAGTAAGAATAGAAATCCTAATACAACCCAACGCATATGCATAAAATCCCCCTTGTATTACTGAACTTTCCTATCCACATCATTTCATAATTAAATTGTTAGATTTTTCCGAAAATTCTTGAGGTAATTGTTAGCGTTTTCAATATAATGTTAGAATAATATCACACCTCCATCTATTTTACTAGAAATACATTCATTTCGGCACTTTTTTTACTTTCTTTTTAAAAAAAATAGTGTCTAATGGAAAAATTCAATATACGAATCTTCTATGAAAAGAATTCTATTTGAAAAAAAAGAGATTTACAAGGAAAAAAATGATACTTATTTGGGTTTGAATGAGAACAAAAAAGAAAAGATTAAATTCCCAATTCCAAAAATGTTAAAATTTTTCATTGACATATATTGATAATTCTGAACTTTTTTGAAATTTTTGCACAAAAAATTTCAATTCGGTCTTGCGTAAATTTTATTGTTTTTTTCTCAATTTTCAATAAAAATAACAATGACAATTTTAAATGGACTCCTTTATGATTAAATTATTCGATTAAGGATGGAGGAATTGGGGATGGATGATCGTTTATTTAGAGATGCAATGGGGAAATTTGCCACAGGTGTAACAGTTCTTTTAACTGAAAACGAGGGAGAAACACATGGAATGACAGCAAACGGTTTCATGTCAGTATCATTGGATCCGAAGCTTGTCTTAATTTCTATTGGACATAAAGCAAAATTTTTAGAAAAAGTCTCACAGTCTAAAAAATATACAGTAAATATTTTAGCTGAAGATCAAGAGCATTATTCACGTCATTTCGCCGGGAAACCTGGTGAAGCAGTAGAATTTGAAACGTTAGCTGAACTACCAGTACTAAAAGGGGCTATCGCTCAAATCGCATGTGAAGTTGTATCAGAACATGTAGAAGGTGACCATACATTATTCATTGGCAGAGTGGTAGATTTACGTCTTGAGGATAAAAATCCGTTATTATTCTTTAGTGGTAAATATCGTCAATTGACAGAGGTAGAAACAGTTAAGTCTTAAAAGGAGAATTCTGTATGAATATTCAATTAATGGCTAATGCATTGCTTGAAGCAGAACGTACGAAACAGCCAATTACACCATTAACTGAAACCTATGAAAATATTACAGTTGCTGATGCCTATGCAGTGCAATTAGCGCAAATTCGTCAAAAGATTGACTCCGGGGCGACAGTAAAAGGGCTAAAAATTGGTTTAACAAGTAAAGCGATGCAAGAAATGTTGAATGTATATACACCAGACTACGGTTTTATTTTAGATACGATGGTATATGATGAGGCAGATGGTTTAGCTGCTGAGTCCTTTATTCAACCAAAGGTAGAGTTTGAAATTGCATTTGTTTTCAATAAAGAGTTAAAAGGACCAAAAGTGACACAGCAAGATGTAATCGATGCCACTGCTTATGTTGTACCAGCAGTAGAAGTAATCGATAGCCGTATCGTAAATTGGAAAATAAAATTCGAGGATACAGTAGCAGACAATGGTTCTTCAGCAGGTGCGATTTTAGGTGAAAAGCATACACTGCTCAAAGATATTGAGGACATTACAAATATCCCAATGATTGTGAAAAAAAATGGTAAATTTTTAGACGAAGCAACGAGCTCGGCCGTGTTAGGTAACCCACTCAATGCGGTTGTTTGGCTAGCAAATGAAGTGAGTGCATACGGCATTTCTATCGAACCAGGCATGTTTGTTTTATCAGGAGCACTATCAAAAGCTGTTCCCTTTGAAACAGGCGATGAATTTGAAGTTGACTTCGGTATACTCGGGAGAGTAAACGCTAACATTTTAAAGGAAGTCGTGAAAAAATAAAAAAGCAATGAGGTAGCACAAATAAAAGAAAAAGGAGAGAACCGCAATGAGGGTAATCTATGTGAATGCTAATAACTTACAAGAGATTAAACAATCAGCTCCCAATGCAGCGATGGCACTTGGTTATTTTGATGGTGTGCATTTAGGGCATCAAAAAGTAATTCAAACAGCTAAAGAAAAAGCAAAAACACAAAATTTATCATTAGCGGTCCTCTCTTTTTTCCCGCATCCAAAAAGTGTGTTATTTTCGGACATAGAAGTCTCATATCTAGAGCCACTGGAACAAAAAGTTGAAAAGTTAGAAAGGCTTGAAGTTGACATTTTTTATATCGTAGAGTTTACAAAGGAATTAGCTAAAGTTGAAGCGAACGATTTTTTAGATGATTATATTATCGGTTTGAATGCTGAGGAAATTATTTGCGGTTTCGACTATACATATGGGGCAAAAGCAAGTGGTACTGTTAAAACACTGGAAGTTTATGCGGCTGCACAACAAGTAGGCCTAACTGTTGTCGAAGAGCTAAAGTGGAATAATCAAAAAATAAGTTCGACTTTGATTAGAAGACACTTACGAGAACGAAAGCTTAGTGAATTACCGAGTCTATTGGGAGGCTTTTATAAAACTAAGTATTGTCAAAAAAACGGTTTACTGCCGAATTATTCGTTACCGAATGTAGGTAGTTATAAAGTATTGATTGAAGATCGGCATTCTTTTATTGAATGTATTGCGACTGTAAAGTGTAATAGATATATTCAGATTCATAATGAAATGTCCACGCTGCCGAATTTATTAACGATAATATGGGTTGACCAATTAGAAACAATACCAAGCTGAGATTCCGGTTATTCTAGGAAAAGTGTATTGTTCAACCAAAGCATATTAAAGTACACCGCCAACTTTTATACTTTCTTATCAATTTAAAAAACTAATCGAAAGGCTCCGATTAGCTTTTTAAATTAATTAAGATTTTATTGGTTTGCTCCTAAGGTCACGCGTAAAATAAGTGCTCCAATTTCATTTTTTAACATTTTCGTATTTCCCCCGTTTAGTTATTTATTTAGTAATAAAATTCCTTCGATACCAAGTTGCAGCTGCTTCTACTTCTTGACTGGTTAATTGATGACCTTTATTTTCCCAATGGAGTTCTACCTTCGCATTTGCCTTTTTTAATAAAGACTGTAGCTCTGTAGATTCCATAGGAGAACAAATGGGGTCATTTGTCCCCGCTGCAATAAATACTGATTTCCCTGTTAAGTCAGGAAGGTCAATTCCTTTTCTCGGCACCATCGGATGATGTAGAATCGCACCCTTTAATGCATGTTGATAGTGAAATAATAAACTAGCAGCAATATTTGCTCCATTTGAGTAGCCGATTGCAAGAATATTATCGCGGTCAAAATTATACTTTTCAGCGGCTTCATCTAGAAACTCGTTTAGTTCTTTTGTTCGAAAAATAAGATCTTCCTCATCAAAGACACCTTCTGCTAATCTGCGGAAAAACCGAGGCATGCCATTTTCTAGTACATTCCCGCGAACACTTAATACATTTGCCTCATCATCAATCATTCCTGCAAGTGGGAGCAGATCTAATTCATTGCCTCCGGTACCATGAAGCAATAACAACGTTGGTTTTGTTGGATTTTGTCCCTTATTGAATATATGTTTCATTATTTATCTCCCTCCAAAACTCGAACCTCTACCGGTGGTAAGATTTCTTCTAATTCTTGTCTTTTTGACTCTAGCCAAGACGGTAACATAAGTTTTTTCCCAAGGTTAGCGACTGGTTCATCCACTGAAAAACCTGGTGGGTCGGTAGCTATTTCGAAGAGGATGCCCCCTTCTTCATGAAAATAAACTGCTTTAAAATAGTTACGATCACGAATTTCTGTTGGATAGTGTCCTTTGTCTTGAAGAAGTAATCTCCATCTGAGTAACTCCTCTTCAGCCTTAGCTCTCCAAGCAATATGGTGAACAGTACCTGCACCCATTAAACCGCGGACAGATGGATTAAGCTGAATATCCACAGTGTTTCCCAGATGTCCTTCTGCCTTAAACCTTAGATAATCACCTTCTTGACCAATGCAATCTAATCCCATCACATTCTCGAGTACATCTGTTGTTTTATGCGGCTGTGCAGAGTAAAGAATCGCACCGCTAAACCCTTTTATCGCATTTTCTGCTTGAACCTCGCCAAAGCTCCAATTATTAATTGGTCCTTCATCATTTTCGACTAGTTCAAGCAGCAAACCGTCTGGATCGCTAAAGCGGATATACTTTTCTCCAAATCGAATGGAAGAGGTAGAATCAATATTGAATTTTTTCAATCGTTTTTCCCAAAACGAAATGGAGCCCTTTGGGATGCTGTAACTAGTTACACCTACCTGTCCGGTACCAATTCGTCCTTTTAACTGTTTTTCCCAAGGGAAGAAGGTAATGACCGTTCCTGGGTCGCCTGTTTCATTTCCAAAATAAAGATGATACACTTCAGGACGATCAAAGTTGATTGTTTTTTTAATAAGCCTTAATCCAAGCACACCTGCATAAAAATCGATATTCCTTTGGGCATCATTGACCATCGCCGTGATATGATGAATCCCTGCTGTCTTCTGCATTTATTTCACTCCCTTTCATAAATGAGATATTTATATGAACTTTCATGTGACCAAGAAGGAATAGAGAATACGTTAAAGTGGTCGGGTCACATAGAGATTATTTAGGCCGTTCTATTTCAAAAATCTCACCGATTTTGGCGTAATTATGACCAGCCAATCGGCTCACCGCTGCTAAACCCCTAGGGTCAATTCTTCCATTGTCATAAATGTCACTTTTGATATGAAACTGAACGATTCTTCCAATGAAATGATCACAACCTGGTGAATCCAAACCGCCTAATTCAAGGGAATGCTCTAAAAGGCATTCCATTCGAATTTTGGCTTCTTTTACACCTGGTACAGAAATCTTTACACTATCAACTGGAGTTAAGTTAGCTAACTCAACTTCACTTTGATCAGAAGGAAGACTTGCAGCCGTCTCATTTATTTTTTCAACGTTGTTTTCGTCAACAATGTGGACCACAAATTGCTTAGACTCAATGATATTTCTCGCAGTATCCTTTGGTCTCCCAGCTGAACGTTGAATAGATAATGAAATCATCGGTGGATTGGATGACACAATATTAAAATAACTAAATGGTGCCCCGTTAATAATTCCATCTTTTGAAATCGTTGTTACGAAAGCAATAGGTCTTGGGATAATGCTTCCTATAAGAAATTTATAATTTTCTCTTTCAGACAATGAAGCTGGATCGATTGAAAGCAAAGAAATCATTCCCTTTCGTAAAATCAGTCTAATTCTCTTACTTTAAATGGAAGCAATTGGTGTTCAATTTGATCTCTGTGTGATTCATACTGTGCGGGCAGCATTAATTTCTCACCCATTGTCGCTACGGATTCATCATGGGCAAAGCCTGGAGGATCTGTTGCAATTTCAAATAAGATTTCCCCATGTTCTCTAAAATAAATCGCATTGAAATAGTTCCGATCCTGTACTGGAGTGACACCATAACCATTGGCTGCAACATACTTTTGCCATTCCAATTGATCCTGGTCG
>JAPSKD010000181.1 GCA_031177865.1 Bacillus sp. (in: firmicutes)
GCCGCTTCCGGATAATTGCCCCATGCTGGAGGATGTGTATCTCATCGATTGGTTCAACGGTTACAACTATATAAAAAAAAGCAATAGGTCTCACCCTACTGCCTTAAGAAATCATTTAAAAAACACTTTGTCGATATTGTACTTCGACTTTAATTCATTAATAATGTAGGTCTCATAAATTTCTCTATGTGTTGGGTCTTCAATCACACAAACCTCAATTTTTGTAACTTCATCCCTGTGGTTTTTGATTGGAGACACCGTATCCTCAAAATGTTTTTTGATTCTTGGTCGTAACTTTCTTGCCTTACCAACAAACAATAGCTCATCATTCTTGTTATAAAACATAAAAATACCACCCTTTTCACGAGTGATAAGATGAAAATCAGTAAATCCATAAATATTACTCAGCTCTGGATTGTCCTGTTTGGTAATAGTAACGTCTGGTTTTGGAACAGTAATGTTGATCACGCAAACTCACTTCCTTCTTCTATATCGCTGTTTATACTAACATATATCTACATATATTACTATTTCCCTACAAAAACCTTTTAAAACTATTTTTCCATTAAGTTTGATTTGTATTTTATCCCTAAATTAAAAACTCCTAGACCATTTTGGTCTAAGAGTCTGTTTTAAATTACAGATTCAAACTGTCACTGCTATTTATCCAGATAATAGGTCTGCAGTTAAAGAGATACAACCCATTGGTTTAATAATTCATCTAGAGCTTTACTGAGTCTAATCGTTTCTGTAGAGGTAAACCCTTTGGACATCCCGACAGAAATCATGATTCTTCTTAAGCTTTCGATTTGTTCCGTTAAGTCTTCTTTTATCATCACGAATACCCCTTTATGTAAAACTTTTGGCTTATAAAAATATTATCACTTGAAAGCGGATACAACAAATTAGTTTCTATCATCAAATCTCGACAGGCTTCTTCGGTGTCCCTGTATGATTTCATCCTAGATTGTCATTTAATGTAGGAATCCCATACCTTAAAAGAATTTGTATTGCAATATCTTGACCATGCAGAGTATCTAGGTGATTTTTTTACTGACGATTCACGCTCCTATTCCGACAAGTTCCACCTTGGACACCTAGTAAACAAACGTTTGATTAAAATTAGGAAAAGTCCCTCTAAATTGACTTTTTTCTTTCGAGAATGGTAATAAGAAAGTCGAACATAACTGGAGATTTACTCCCATTAAGTTCGACTAGTATTTAACATTCATAAAGTTCAATCGGGAGCCCATCCGGATCCGCAAAGAAGGTAAATTTCTTTTCTGTCCATGGGTCTATCCGTATGTCCTCTACTTCCACTTGCATGGCTTTTAAATGGTGGACGGCCTCTTCCATATTATCCACTTCAAATGCCAAATGTCTTAAACCAGCAGCCTCTGGAAAATTGACTCGAGCTGGCGGGTTTGGAAAGGAAAACAACTCAATTTGGTATTGACCATTTACCTCTAAGTCTAGTTTATAAGAGTCCCTTTCCTTACGGTACACTTCCCTTATAGGTGTGAGACCTAATATCCTAACATAAAAATCTTTTGATACTTCATAGTTAGAACAAATTACAGCTATATGGTGTACTTTATTTAAATACATTTCCTATACCCCTCTCTTTGGCTCGTTTTATATAAATGACTACATATAACATCTGTCGAATATTACAGGAAATTAGCACAATTTTTGGAAATAAAAACCAACCACATTAGTGCTTCCTGTAATACAATTAACTAGAGCATATTTCACTAGGCAGTAAGAACTAATAATAGGATAACAATACGCTCTTAAACATTCCTACGACCAATTTTAGTCTAAAGGTTTTAGATTTTTCAAATATATTATTTAACGAAATGGGAGGTTTCAGCTTGAGTAATAGTGTAAAGGAATTAGATACAGAATGGATAGAATTAATTTTATATGCATTAGAACTAGGAATCACACGTGATGAAATAAGTGACTTTTTCAAAAAAAATGCCCAACTTACATAAGTTTTTCTAGTGAAAACTGGAGAACATCCACGTTTTTCAGATAAATGAAATCCATTAGCAAATGTAATTTTCACCTAAAGAAGCAGGAGCTCGTTTTATAGCTTCTGCTTTTTTCCGTGTTTTTCAGTAAAAGATACCAGGCCAAAAAAATATTTTTAATCACCATGTCCTTTTTGCCCTTTTTTCTCTATATAAAGGGTGAAAGGAGGTGATTTAAGATGGCACAAGCAGTTGTAACAGCGTCAAAGTTACGTTTGGTGTTTCAAGTGGGGATGGATGATGACGGCAAACCGCTATTTAAAGCAAAGACTTTCAGTAATATCCAAAAATCCGCAACACCCGATCAACTTTTACAGGCAGCACAAGCCCTTATTGGTTTATCCAATGACACGCTCAACAATATCGAGAGAGTTGAAAATGCAGAATTACTAGCGTAATCGAAAAATAAACAATGATAGGAGGTGAAAAAAATGGCTAAAACCCTAGAGTTAGAGTTTGTTACGGAGTTTGGTAAACCCGCCCGTTTATCAGTAGAAAACCCGAAGGAGCCGATTGAGGAGGCAGTGGTAAAAGCGGCAATGGAGGAAATGATCGCGTCTGGCGTCTTCACATCCACAAATGGCAACTTTGCTTCCGTTAAAGGAGTAAGAGTGATTGACCGCAATGTAACTGAATATGAGCTTATTTAATAAAATAGGAGATTGGATTCGGGTGAATCCTGTCTCTTTTTCTTCCATATAGCTCAATTAACAATACTTTAAATTTTTATTCATAGTTTGTTCATGAATACTGGTTAAGATAAAGACATGAGAAAGACCTCCTATTGATCTTTATCTTTTTCATAGTTTCCTCCTTTTTATGATTCGGCATTTTGCCGAATCTTTTTGTATTCAAAAAAAATAATCCTACTCCATCACAAGGAGTAGGATTAACTTCTATTGCCAGTTTGTATGAAAGACTCCAGGCATATCATTACGTTCGTAAGTGTGGGCGCCGAAGTAATCACGTTGTGCTTGTAAGAGGCTAGCATTTGAAATGCCTGTCCGGTAACCATCATAGTAGGAAAGAGAAGCACTTAAGCTCGGAAGCGATATTCCAGCAGTAATGCCATCACAGACCACTTTACGCAATCCCATTTGATACTCTTTCACCTTTTCAGCAAAATAAGGGGCGATCAGCAAATTAGCCAGATTTGGCTGCTCTTGATAGGCTTCGCTGATTACATTTAAAAACTCTGCACGAATGATACAACCGCCACGGAAAATAAGGGCTATATCCTTTAAAGGTAAATCCCAATCATAAAGTTCAGAAGTCTTTTTATATTGAGTGAATCCTTGTGCGTAGGCACAAACTTTTCCTACATACAAGGCTTGTCTAATATACTCTATCCAAAAGTCTCGATCTACATTTAACTCATCCATCTCTGGCCCAGCCAAGATATTTTCAGCCTGAACCCGTTCTTCTTTTAGAGAGGATAGATAGCGAGCAAACAAAGACTGTGTAATAATGGATGCCGGAATCCCGTTATCGATGGCTTGCATACTCGTCCACTTGCCCGTTCCTTTTTGTCCTGTTTTATCAAGAATCACATCAATCAGTGGTAAGCCTGTTACTTCATCTTTTTTCCGTAGAATCTCTGCGGTAATCTCGATTAAATAACTTTTTAGTTCACCTTGATTCCAGGTTTCAAAGATGTCGGCAATTTCATGAACGGATAAATGTAGCCTTTCTCTTAAAAACGTATAGGCTTCCGCAATTAATTGCATATCCGCATATTCAATCCCGTTATGTACCATTTTTACAAAGTGACCGGCACCTTTTGGACCCATATAAGCACAGCAAGGGGTATTGTCCACTTGGGCTGCTATTTTTGTAAGAATCGGTGCTGCTTTTTCATAGACGTCTGAATCACCACCTGGCATGATTGATGGTCCTTCCAATGCCCCGACTTCGCCGCCAGAAATCCCGATTCCCAAATAACCAATTCCTTTTGACCTCAACTCATCGTATCTACGTTCCGTATCTTCGTAATGGGAATTACCGCCATCCATAATGACGTCGCCTTCTTGAAGATATGGTACTAATGAACTTATCACCGAATCAATCGCCTTGCCAGCTGTCACCATCACAAAGACTTTTCTTGGAGTCTCCAAAGACTGTACGAAATCTTGAATTTCAAAGTAAGGAGTAATACTCTGCCCATCAAGTTTTTCCACAAGCTGATCGGTTAAATCCCTCGTGTAATTATATACAGCCACTTGTTCCCCTTTATTCGCCATGTTTAAAGCAATATTACTGCCCATGACCCCTAAACCAATAACACCAATTGTATTTACCATTTATTTACACTCCTTTTTCTAAGATGAATAGGCAGTAAAACCCTTCATATAAGTGGTTTTACTGCCTGGAATGACTTATACAAATAAGCTTAATAATAGAATAAATCCTAATCCAGCTACGGAAATAATCGTTTCAAGCAAAGTCCAAGTTGCAAACGTTTCTTTCATGCTTAAACCAAAATACTCTTTAAACATCCAGAAACCAGCATCGTTTACGTGTGAAGCGATTAAACTTCCCGCACCTGTTGCAAGTACAACTAAAGCAAGGTTAACGTCAGTTTGTCCTAACATCGGAATAACTAATCCAGCTGTTGTTAAAGCCGCAACAGTAGCAGAACCTAATGCAATCCGTAAGATTGCAGCAATGATCCAAGCAAGTAAGATCGGCGATAACGCAGTTCCTTTGAATAATTCGGCTACATAGTCACCTACACCGCCAGTGATTAATACTTGTTTGAAGGCTCCGCCTCCACCAATAATTAAGAGCATCATTCCGATATGCAAGATTGCTTGTGTACAAGATTCCATAACATCCTTCATTGGAATCTTTCTTGCTAATCCCATGGAATAGACCGCAAATAATAAGGAAAGTAACATTGATGTACCAGCGTCACCAATAAAACGGATAGTTGCTAGTAAACCATTGTCTTCAAAGCCCATTGTTTTTTGTAATAAAGTAATGATTGTTGCAATGGACATTAAAATAACAGGAAGTAACGCGGTAAATACACTGATCCCAAAACCAGGTGTGTCTTCAAGTTTGAACGTTTTTTGCTCACCTAAAGAGGCAATGCTGCCGGTTTTTGTGAAAGATGCAGGTACTAATTTTTTCGCAATTTTTGTAAATACAGGTCCAGCTAAGATAACGGTTGGAACTGAAATAATGAAACCATAAAGTAAAACTTCACCAAGATCTGCGCCATATTCACCAGCAATTACAGTTGGTCCTGGGTGCGGCGGTAAGAAACCGTGTGTTACTGATAATGCTGCTACCATTGGAATACCAAGATAAAGAATCGAAACTTTTAATTCTCTTGAAATCGCAAATACGATTGGAATTAATAATACTAATCCTACTTCAAAAAATAGTGCAACACCGATAATGAATGAGGCTGCTACGACTGCCCATTGAATATTCTTTTCACCGAATTTGTTAACAAGGGTCATCGCAATTCGTTGGGCACCGCCAGAATCTGCGATTAACTTACCCAACATCGCGCCAAGTCCAAAGATTAACGCTAAGTGCCCGAGTGTTCCGCCTAATCCTGCTTCAATTGTTTTAACGACTTCCGCTAGTGGTACTCCAAGTGCTAATGCAACTCCAAACGAAACAATGATCAATGAAACAAAGGTGTTTAATTTTAAACCCATGATTAAAATAAGTAATGCTACAATTCCAATTGCTACTATAACTAATGGCATCTCATTTCCTCCTATGATTTATCTAGTTGTGTGTGTTAAGCTTTCTTTGATAATTGGCAATCCGAGTATAATCATCTTCTAATACTCTTGATAAGTGAATAAAGATTGGAAGCAATTGCCTGTATTCTTTTGCCGCAGCTTCTTCTGGTGAATGTGTAAAGGTGCTGCCAACCATTTCAGAAACGACTTCAAATGAATCAATTTTTCCTGTGGCATATAGTCCTAAAATACAAGCACCTAGGCATGAACTTTCATAGCTTTCGGGAACGACTACTTCCGATTCGAATATATCGGACATCATTTGCCGCCAAACCTCCGACCTAGCAAAGCCTCCCGTTGCTTGGATTCTCCTAACAGGTCCATCCATGCATTCCGTTAATGCTAGAAACACGGTGTATAAATTGTAAATGACACCTTCTAATGCTGCTCGAATCATATGTTCTTTTTTATGTGACAACGTTAAACCGAAAAATGAACCGCGCACGTCGGGATTCCATAATGGTGCACGTTCACCTGCGAGGTATGGATGAAATAACAATCCATCCGATCCTGGCCTTACTCGTTCGGCAATCTTGGTTAATACTTCGTATGGATCAATTCCTAATCTTTTTGCAGTTTCAACTTCCGAAGAAGCAAATTCATCCCGAATCCAGCGGAGAACCATTCCACCATTGTTTACGGGACCCCCAATGACCCAATGCTTTTCCGTTAAGGCATAGCAGAATATTCTTCCCTTTTCATCTGTTTGCGGTTTGTCAATAATCGTCCGAATCGCACCGCTTGTCCCAATGGTAACAGCAATCTCGCCTTTTCCGATCGCATTGACTCCAAGATTGGAAAGGACTCCATCACTGGCACCAATGACAAAAGGAGTCTGTGGATCGATACCAATTTGTTTGGCTATGTCAGGATCACAGTCGGTGAATATCTTGGTAGTTGGGACAAGTTCAGACAATTGATCACGCGTTACACCCGCAACGTTTAATGCTTCTTCATCCCAATCCAAGTTTTTGAGATTCATCATGCCCATGCATGATGCGAGGGAATGATCGACAACATATTGATCAAAGAACTTTTTAAAAATATATTCTTTAATTCCAATATATTTTTTCACTTTGACAGCGATTTCAGGTCGGTCATTGACAATCCAAGCCATTTTGGTTAATGGTGACATAGGGTGAATCGGTGTTCCAGTACGCTTATAGATTTCATGTCCATTCAACTCATCCTTTATTTTATGTGCCCAAGCTTCACTGCGATTATCTGCCCATGTGATACAAGGCGTCAACGGCTGGTCGTTTTCGTCCATCGCAATGACACTATGCATGGCGCTGCTAAATGAAAGGAAAGATGGCTTTTTATCAGAATGACGTTTCGTTATATTGGAAATCGCCTGTAAAACTGCTTGATAAATCTCATTTGGATCTTGTTCGGCTGTCGACATATCCGGTGTGTAAAGTGGATAACCATGATTCTCTACCTGGATGACTTCGCCTTTTTCCGTAAATAGTACTGCTTTGGTACTTGTTGTTCCGATATCTACACCTAACATGTAGTTAGTCATGTTTATGCACAGCTCCTTTAGCGAGCATTTGTTGTGACATCCATAGGTCATCTACTGTTCCTTGAACTTGAACATCATCAAAGTTTAGATGTAAAGATTCAAGCATAAGATCTCGATCCTTCGATTCGATCGCTTCTATATAAATCTCATGATTTCTGATAATCCTTGTAAAGTCTTCATACTCTTCTTTAATGCGCAAACGCATGGATAGAAGAATTAAGCATTCCATAACCGGTTTTAAGCTACTCCATATCATCAGCATATGGGAATGGTTAATAGAACGAATAATCGTTTCATGAAATAAGACGTCCTGTAAGGCAAATTCATCAGCATCACGATATTTTATCGCGACTTTCATCATTTCTAGTATTTTACTAAGTTCTCTTGAGAGTTGATTTGTCTCCATCTTTATAAGGCGTTCAAACACAAACGTTTCAATGAGCAGTCGGACATCATAGATCTCTTGTATTTCTTTTTCTGTTAAACCAATAACAACTGCACCCATTCTTTCTAATCGGATGATATTTTCAGATGCTAGTATTTTTAACGCTTCACGAATGGGTGAGCGACTCACCGCAAAATCAGCAGCCAATTTGTTTTCGGATAAGATGGTGCCGCTTTCAATTACGCCTGAAATGATACGCATTCTAAGCTCGCAAGCTACACGTTCACCAGCGGAAGCTTTTGAAAGGCTCTTTTCGGGATATAAAAATTCCTTTGATTCTATCATCATTTCACCTTCTTTATGTAATACAAGGATACTTGTATACAAGTATTATAAACTAGAATTCAAATTTTGCAAGCGCTTTTCTTTTTCCATTATTTAGTCACGCTAATCTATTAAAAATAGTACAGCTTACATCAAAAGATAGATTCCTACACTACTAGTCAATTACAGACATTTGATGGCACTTTAGAGAGTCGTAAATACAAATGTGACATAAAAAAACACTCAATTGTGAGTGTTTTCCGTTAGATTTCTTCTTAATATAGAAAATAATTATTGTAGATGGTTATGATTAGGTTTTTGTTGACTATTGATTTCCTCAAATATACTTGAGGTGTTCCTTGAATCCTGTTGATTACTTTTAATAGAAGATATACTTTCGTTTAGATTATTGTTTTTTTCTAAATAAGAATTCATTAGTTGTTTAAAATCTTTCATAGTTAAAGGCTTAGCATCATCCATCAATTCATACCCTAGTAATCCATTTGGTTCAATTGTTGCTGTTTTCACATCTTCTATTTTCGAAATCCCTTGATTACGCAATCGCATTTCTAACTGATCTACTGTCATACGTAACTTTTTTAGATTTTGAACATTTAAACCACCTTCTTCAATGACTATCTTAGATTTGCCAGTAACAAATTTTTCAAAACCATTAAATTTTTGTTGTAAATACTCAATAACAACGATAGTAAGCGCAAAGACTGCTGCTGCTCCTATTGCCTTTAGGAGACTTTTTTCTACAATAGGTTGAACAATAATAGTCCCAATGGAAATCATAAGGATTGTTTGTGGCAAGGTCATCTGTGCAATAGATTTTCTCCCGGACATTCTTAACAAGAAAATCCCAGCTATTATTAGAACAAGGGCTTCCCATATAAACGATAAATTCATCAAATTACCCCTTTTAAAGATATAACCTTCTAAATATTAGGATGTAAAAAAGCACTCTAATTATGTGAACTCTTTCGTAATTCCTTCAACACCCTTTCTTCCCCGATGAATTCTTCCATTTTGACTTTTAAAAAAAATAAGACCTGCCCCTATTCCAAGAGCAAGTCTTCACATTACCTCATGATAAAATACAAAACCATCATTAAAACCGAGACTCCCTGCCCAACGGCCAGCCCAATCAGCCATTTTTTAAACAGACTTTCTCTCCTTACACTACTTTTAACACTCTGCTTCCACTTTTCTTCCCACTTGTCCTGAGCACCTTTTTGGACTTGCACAACCTGTTCAGTCAACTCCGCAATTTCCGCTTTATACCTATCTTCAATGGCGATAACCTCTTGTATGATCAACCCTAATCGATCGCTCACCACTTCATATTTCACATTTAAGGCGGAAGACTGCTCACTCAAAGCTTCATTCAGCTGCCTAAGATCGTTCATCACTCTATCAGTTTCCCCAATGATAAACTCTTGATCTTCCTGCTGGAATCCTTTTACTTCAGCCAACAGCTTTTCGGTTCTCTCAAGATTTTCCTGATATTGCTGATGCCAAAAGGCAATCTTCTTTTCTAGCACCAAGATATTCTCATCAAACCTGTCCATCCCGCGATTAAATAACTCGTTATGAGGGTCAATCACCTCTTCCCTTAACCGCTCACTAACCTGCACAGGGAAGCTTTGCATCGATCTCTGCATGTTTTCAATAGATTCATAGACTTCTTCATTCAATGCCGCAATATTTTCTTCCCGGTCTTTCATTAGCTTTTTCAAGTCATCATAAAAAAGGTCGTCATTAATTTTCTTAAGTGATTGAATGGCCTTCGTATATTTCTCATCAATTGTTTTAGCAGTATCCATTTCCTATAATCCTCTCCGCTTGCTTTAAAATAATTTGGCAGTACTGATGATACATCCATCGTTCCTCATCAGAAGCATTCTCCGTGAATAACTTCTCCTGCCAG